>JAIMBL010000113.1 GCA_023511615.1 Leptolyngbyaceae cyanobacterium HOT.MB2.61 | reverse complement strand
CACTTTAGCAGACTTGATCCCGCTTGAAAACTAGGCACAGTAAACCTTTGCTGCTTTTTTCAGCAAGCCCTACTTAGAAATTAACGAATCTGTTGAATTAATAGATCCAGACTTAAATCATTCCAGACTATATCTGCGGTTAATATGGGAATTTTCAATCTCATGCCCAATGCTAAACAAGCGCGATCGCCGAGTGAAAGACCAAGTTGCTTTGTTTGAAGTCTTAACTGAGCAATAAGCTGAGCGTCGTTTTCCGTTGTGTCCAGAATAGTTAAGCTATTACCGAGGAGTCCTTGTTCTGTCAGAGTCCTGGTTAAGTTATTAGACGAATGTCCTTTATCTTCAACCTTGGAAAGAACTTCAGCCCAGTTTATAGCACCCATACAAGCATCATCGTTGAGTGCTGTTTCAACGAAGTCGGCTCCATCTTCATCAAAAAGATAAGCCAGCATTGCTGAAGCATCTAGCACTACCTTACTCATTTGCAGAACTCCGACGACGTTCTTGAATCAACTCATCCACAACGCTTCGTTCTGGCGTTGGATTCGTTAGAATTCCGCGTAGGTTATGGACTTGCTGCTTTAGACTTGCCAGTTGTAGAACGCCTGTATCTGAGACAGTGAGAATGAAGCGATCGCCCTCAGTCAAACCTAATTCTTGGCGAACTTGATCCGGCAAAGTCAATCGTCCCTCGGCATCTAAGTAGAGTGTTTGTGTATGCTGATGGAATGAAACCATATACATAATCTCCAGGTTGGGATAAAATTGCTTCAAAATAATCAGGTAAATATGTACCGTTCTTCTAGAAAGAAAGAGTGAAATTAACTCTATCTATTGTCCAAGCTTCTTCTTTAGGGACAAAGCTATACTATTAGTTTCAGCTATATTTCTGCCAGTGGTTTGAATGCAGATACCTAATCCTCTATCTGTCCAAGTCAAAACAAATTCGACTTTGCCATTAGGATAGGTTTGGCGGATTGGCTCAGTCTGTCTAGGATTATATGGAAGAGAGTTTACAACTGATTTCACATAGGGAGATTGACAAATTCTCTCAGAGAATTCTTGTAGCACATCCTCCCCATGATCGTCTCGCAGGCGGATCTGTTTCTTCTCTGGAGGCGTATCATCTTGAGGGATTAAAGATAGTATTGCTGTCTCTTGTTTTTCAAACTGTAGTCGTGATCGTTCATTAAACAATATCCCCATAGCAGAAAGAGTAATGTATTGAGTTCCATCAATTTCTTCTTCATCAATCAATGTCTTGAGATACTCACTGGATAGATCATGTTCAGCTTCGATCTGTGCTTTTTCAGAAGTTTGCTCAGATTCCAGGCGCTCGAAAAGAACATAATTATCTAGCCAGAGACCAAGATCAAGGGATACCGGTTGAGGTGGTAGCTCAATTACTTCCGAAAATTTCTCAAACAAATAGTAAACGGGAATTTCTAATGCCTGTCCAATCATTCCAGCAAAGGAAATTTGAGCCTTATAGCCACCCGTAGCATTGATGGCAATTGTTTCTGATGAAAACTTCCTGACCTCCGTACTGATTTCACGAACTAAATTTTTCAGTCCTTGTTGTTTAAATGCTAAAACGTCATCATCTCGAAGTCCTTGAAGAACTCGAACCTCAACACTGCCGAATTTGATTTCGTTACTCGAATTTTCATAATATAGTTTCAGTAAATTCCCAATTTCTTGACCGTCAGGTGTATCTGATACCAAGAAAATCAATCGAATGTAATCCTGTAAAAACCCTTTGTTACAAATGCTTGCGATGGAATTAATTTCAGTCCCACAAAGACGGTCTGTACTTTCGTAATTAAGCAGCAACAAAGATAATTTCTGTATATTCCTTTGCTCAAAAGCTTGTTGAATATCCTTGTTTTGAGAGTGTTTTAGATTGTTGAACAAACTAGTGCCTACTGTGCAGATCAAAGTATTTCTCATCCAAGGTCTCCCTAGTTTCTACTGTCACCTACTAACCAACTACCTATTTAACGACCGTCATTAAGATACTTGAGATAGCGTGCGCCATACCCCAAATAACGCCGGATGAGTTCGATCCAAATTCCCCTGCCGTCCTGGCTTCCAGTTTTTTGGGCGATCGCCTCTGCTGCTTGTTTGATAGCTCCATCAATATCGCTAATAATGCGCTCAGCCAAAGATCCTTTGCCTCGTCCCCACTTTTGTTCTCGCCCTACCTGATAGCGCAAAAAGTTCTTAATCACTTCTGGACTTTCAGTCGTATCAGAAACGCGTACTAGATTACGAAACTGAGATTCTTCGAGTTTATCTTTTCCAGACTTTCCATAATTGGTTTTATCCAGGGCATCTTGAATCCAATTCACCAAGTTATCTTCGGCTTGACGAATCTCTTTCTGGACTTGTAGCTGAACTTTAGTGTCTACATCAGTTGTCATACTGCCTCCTCCCGAAAAATAGTGTGAAATTCATCGCAAACGCGGATTTGTCCAAAGCCTTCGCAGGTGCGATCGCCCACACCCCGTTGCTCTAGGTGCTCCAGGGCCGGTAGCCACTGATCGATCTGGGGTGTGCTGAACAGGTAGACCGATCCACGATTGGTCACCAATTCCACATCCTTCATCAAGCCCCAGGCAGCATTCCAGCCAGAACGATAGTCGTAACTACTGTAGCTAGCATGGAGTTCTAAATCAGGATCAGTTACCCCGGTTTCCTGACAGAGCATCTCTGGAGAGATGACCATTGTGCGCCGCCACTGATCCGTCAAAATTCCGTCTGATTGCAGATCAAGGCTAAAGAAATGGCGATTTTCCAACGGGAAATTCTGGGGTTTGCCGAATATATCCCATGCGTGCCAGCGCTTATGCAACTGTTGATTGAATTGCTCAATACGATGTTCAACCTCAACAGTGCAGTCCTGCAATTGGGCGGTCATCTCCACTTTGCCCAAGCCTCTGGAGGTAGAGCCGCCCAGTCTCAAAGATTGAGACTGAGCATTGATAAAATCCGTCAGTACGCTGGCTAACGTTTCGTCTGCGAGGCGAACAGTACCAGAGAAGAGCGTATCTTGTTCGCCTTTTTTCCGAGTTTCGCTGATGACTTCGATGCTGTAAAGGATATTTTCCTGAGCGGTGGCTCGTCTTCGGTTAATGCCAACGCGAGTTAGCAGTCGAGTCTCCACTTTCTGCGAGGAGTATATCGTTTTTCCATCGTCACCTGTTGCAACGGTGTAGAAGCCACCATAGGGTTCAACCCGTCCACCATCCTGGGGGCAGTTGGGGTCGTACAAGTGGTGATGTCCTTCGGCACAAAAGCGATCAATGAGGGTGTCAAACACACCATGATTGTCTGAATTGCTAGTACGGAATCCTGGGTTGCTCTTGGAACTGACGGCAGTGGCTGGCAGAAGACGAACCGGTAAGATGTCTCTTTGGCGATTTTCGATGGTGGGGTAGGCGTTGCTAAAAATAGCAGCACCGTCGTCCAGGAATAACCGTTGAAAGTCCCCACCGGGTTGAGCTTGATCCACGCCGGGATATTGCAAAATCTGAGCGGCGATCGCCCCCCGAATCACCGAACCCGGAATGTAGTCCTGAGCCTCACTCACGGAACCACCCGGCTTGCGCGTCCCGATCGCCAGCGGCGATAACGCTTTGATGGTTAACTGAATCTCTTTCATGAAGCATCCCCCACCTTCAGCAATTCCCAGGCACTCTGATCAATTTCAGTATCGCCAATTTTCCACGTCAGCCAGCCCAAACCAGCCGACTTGCTGCCGCCCAGCGCATGAATGTGCTGCAATGCGGCCAGAATGAGTGCTTTGGCATAATCTGGACAATTCGGTTCTAAATAAATGCGTCCTTCAAAGGGCAACTGCACATTGACCGGTGAGGTTTCCAGAAAGTAGAGCTTCTGGTCTTCAGCGGTACCACGGCGACGGTTGATGGTGACACCGGGCCGCAGGACTTCCGGTAAGTTTTCTGGAGCTTCCTGGCAAATCAAATCATCCACCACAATGCGGGATGGTAAAGCCGGGTTGCCGAAGACTTGGCACACCAGGCAGTGATGCTGAGTCGTTTCATCTGCAAATTGCTTGCCGATGTCATACTCTGCTCGCTGAAACGCTGGGTTATCCCGCCCAATTTGGGGACACATGGTTTCTGCCACGGGGGATTCGCAGACGGGCCAGCCCAAGGCTCGCGCCAGTTTTTCGCACTCATGACGCAGGCGACCTTTCAGTTGCGAGCCAGGAATCAGTAACCGTCCATCAGCCAAGCGAACAATGGGTTTATCGGCCAGAGAGCCGGTAGAACCGCCTGCTCCGACACAGAGAGCACTGTCAATCAGAGCGGTTAGAGATAGGGAATTTTGGGAGGTTTGAGGCAACTCGCGTAACTGTACCATCACTGTTCCTCCCTGTTTGCTGGTATAGATATGGCTGAGGGCTGTTCTGGTTCGGTCTGGTCTTTGTCGTCAATATTTTCATCAATAAAGGGATAGAGGTCTACCAGCTCACGCCAGATGGTTTCGTAAGTTGTTCCTGCGCCTTCCTTGAGGGACATCCAGGGGGCGAGATTACCACCGTTTTCGCTGTCTTTGGGTTGGCACCAGGCGTTTTCAAACGCTTCTTCCAGTAGGCGCTGTTCGTCTTCTCCTAGCCGTACTCGGAAGTAGCGATAATTGAGCATGGCGGTACGTTTACCTCGCTCTAGTAAGCTGCGGATTTGGTAAAGCTGCGATCGCGGAAAATCAGCTTTTTTCAGTGCTTCCGTCGTTTTCAGCAAGCCACCGATTTCGTGCAGCGTATAGGGTGCCCCGTAGAGCTTAAGCTTGGGCTTACCTTGGATGACCAACCCCGATTGACGGAACTCCTCAATACTAGAAGACAGCATAGTGACTGACTTCATGACCAAAAAGTCGATGGTGCCGCCGTAGTACTTCCAGTCTTGTTTGAGTTGCTTCGCCTTCTTCTTGGCAGACTTGAGTAGTTGACTCACTAGCTTTTCTGCATAGTAGATGGGGGTATCTTCGGCTGTGATCAAGACCCCTACCGACATACTGAGTTGACATTGAGATGGTTTTGCTTGAGCGGGTTGATAGCGATGGATGTCTTTTTGGGAGTGCTGGAGATCTTCCGATTTAACCGCGAGTGATGGTTCTAAACTCAGCAAGATACGCTCGAACTCTTCACTGAGGGTTTGGGCGATCGCCAACGCTTTATTCGCGGGAACAACCAGTAAGACATCATCGCCACCAATCGTCAAAATTTCAAACGGGTGTATCCATTTGCCGTCGCGCCCCTTTGTTTCAGCGTCATCGATTCCATCAAGTTGATGGGGTGAAAGGTGCTGGGCTAATGCCCAGTAGACGGATTGTTCCGTTGCTTTAGAAACGGCATCACTAAAGTGTCGATATGCTTCAGGCGTTCTAATCTTTTTCTGGATATGGCCGCCCATATTATTGCCATCGGCGTAGATGTAGGCCACAAAGTCTTTACTGGCATTGCCCACTTCTCGCAGCGATCGCGCTTCCTTAGAATCCTCTTGCAGCGGTCGCCTTGCTGAATTGTAGGAATTCGCTAGATCTGAATGTGCCTCTAAAAATTGCTCGAATCGACTAACCCAGCTTTCAAACTGTTCAGGTTGCCAATTATCGAACCAGTTCGCCCGGTCAAACCAAGCCGTGTTTTGATTATCTCGTTTTGATTTTTGCCCTGCAATGCGCTTACGCGCCAACGTATCAGAAAACCAAGGCTCACCGGGCAATTGTCCAGCCTGATGTACCGCCGATCGCCGTTCACTCTCATCCCGACGCAGGTAGGGATGGGTTTCAAACATGGTGGGATAGCGACGGCTAGGGCGATCCTCACTAGGAATATCCTGCCCGGCCCGCCGCTGGTTAAAGCGAATGGCAAGCTGCGTCACCAGTTCGTTGAAGTTCTTGCGAGACTGGAACTGCTCAAAGGAGTCTCCATTGGGTTTGCCATAGTAAGCCTGCACCAGTTTATGGTCGCGGTGCCGCTGATACCACTCGTACCAATGGGTTTCCTCAATCGGATCGGTGAGTCGTCCAAAGCGCAGTTCCAACAGACGGAAGGTGTCACCCACCGCACAGGAGTTTGCCATTAATGTTTCCTGGGTATAACGCTTTTCAATTGCATTCGCCAAGTCATTCCTGTAGGCCGCTGGACAAAAGGCCAAGAGATTGCCGCCAGTGGAGTAAATAATCAGTTCTGGAATGAGTGCCTGCGACAGCCCAGCAAACTCTTGCTCCAGCCATTCCCGGACTTTGGTGCAGTACTCAGTGGCCTGCTGACATTGCTTAAATCTGGGCGATCGCTCAGCCTGAAAAAACGCTGGTAAATCAACTAGGTTAATCCGATCCAGCAGAGCCGATGCCCCCCGAACGTCCGGCAGTTTTGCAGCCTCAAACACATACTGCTTAATCCTTGTTGCCCCTCCGTGGACTAAGCCGATCTGGGTCGGTTCATGCCAAAGAGTTGGATAATCTTCCCGCAGTTGCGCCAGATTTTTGGGGAAATAGTCATCAGGAATGGCCTGTAGGGCTTGGGCCTGACTCACAAAAGGCTGCGCTGAGGCTGGTATCTGCCCCTGACCCAGCATGGCCTCCCGCATCTGCTTGAGAACCTCAAGGTCAACACGGGGCTCCAGTCCATCACCCCAGGCCAGACACCACGCGATCGCAATTTGGATTGTGTTTTGTTCCTTAACCATTCGACTTCACCCACTGAGACATCCGATCGCCCAAGAGTAACCAATCCGATCGCCCAAACACCATGACCTTCTGATTCCGCGTCGCCACCTCCAACTCCGATCGCAACAAATCCGGATAATGATAACCACACACCAACCCCACCGAAGCTTTTGCCCCACCCAACTGCCGTGCCCGCACACTCACCTCCATCAGCTTGGCTCTTCCGGATTTATGGTAATAAGCGAAGCTTATCACCATAAACCTCAACCGATCAGAGAGGTTGGTGGGGTGAAAAGAGTATCGATAGATACTCTTTTCACCGACAAGTCGGAAGAGCCATCAGCTTTTGCTGGCAAGGGCGATCGCTTCTCCGTTTCCTGGCACGGCATCACGGACGCTGCGATCGCTGAGTTGGCCGTTCAAAGGCGGCAGCTATGCTGGTTTTCCCGGCTTCAGTCGAGTGGGTAAGACGGGGTAATTGCTACTTGACGGGCATATAGCCGTAGCCAGCAGCCGTTTTTGCTCCGACTCCCATTTCTGATAAGCCAGCTTTTAGCCATTCAACAGCCTTATCAACGCGGGTTTTAATATTAGCTCCTGCTTCCCGCTCGGCGATCGCAAAGGCAAATTCACTCTCCCGCCCCAGCGTTAAAAAATAAACAGGGTTAGGACTATCCCACGGGGCAGGTGGTGAACCTTCATCACCGTAATACTTTGGGTGGTGGTTGTTCATAATATCTACTTCCAGTTTAGGAAGTTGGGTGGGAACGGCATCTAGAAAAATGATTGCCCCTGCTTCCCCCTGAGTGCCAAAGATTGCTTTGAAATCAGGATCGGCTTCGGCATCTTCACGTTTTGTTGTTTCTAATTGGCAAAGCATAGCGTAGGAGGCGGCTAGCCCTTTGAGGGCACTGCCTGGGATGATGGGAATGCCTGTGATGCGATCGAGGGTCATGCTGGTTTCCAGAATGCTGGACTGTCCTAAACCAATGACCATCCGCCATTCTGGGGCAGCCTTGAAAGTCTGCGAGTCGGGAAGTGCCCCGACCATTTGTTGCCAGCGTTGATAGTTAGCTCGGACTAAATCTTGGCTGAGTGGGCAATGCTGGGTTAGGTTTTTCAAGAATTCTGCTTTTTGTTCTTCCTTGAAGTTCCACTTGCCGTTATAGCCAACGTAGCGATCGAGCAGTAGACTCAGGTTTTCACAGCGAGTTCTAACCCGATCCTCAAAGTTTGTTTTTGTATCTCTAGGTAGGGGATAAACAAGCGTCATCTTGGTTTGTCCTCACTCTTTTCAATCTTGGCTTCGGCAAATCGTTTTAGCCATTGAAGAAATGCGAGAGATTCAGCCGTGGCTCGGCGGTAAAGTTGGCTGTCCATTTCCAGAACCCTTTCTAGGAGATCACCTTGAAGTCCCAGTTGTTGACAAACCCAATCTGAGAGATGCTTGAATATGTTCTGATGATGAGTCTTATTCTTAGCTTTCAAAAAGGCCAATGTCTGAGCTAAGCCATTCACCTGAATCAGGGTTGGCATCTCACGGGCAAGGCTGCCATACTCTTTATCTGTTGCATTAATGCCTTGAATATCTTTCCATGCGGCTTCGGCACGACGACGATCCAAGTCCCTTGGTTTGACAGAGGTTGATGATGGAGAGGAGGGCTGTGTGGATGAAGGTGGCGGGTTTGGATTAGGGGAGGTAGGAGGAGTTGCTGAGGGAGAACTGCCAGACTGCTTCTGGATATTCTGCTGGATATTCTGTTTGTTTTGATGCTGTTTGTATTTATTCTTACTCATTCGGAGTGCCTCCTTAGCTGCCGATCTTAGCGACCAAAAACGCGCGTTGCGACAATACCACGTCCCACGGTTTCATTCCCGCCTAGCTGTAAACGAGCGTGACCATTGGTGAGATGCTGTTGCACGATTTCAAGAATTCCCTCGGCATCCAGATCATCGGTGCCATTTGGTTTCTTGGGCTTGGTTTCAACACGAGGATCACAGGCAAACAACGGTGTATACAGAAGCGTATCACCTGGTAGATTTTCCTCTGTCCAAAGTGCTCCTGTTTCGACGGTCTTTTTGACCGGATCTAGCTTTGTTCGAGCAACAATGTCTGTACTGAATTGGCAAAAGTCTTTGAAAGCATCATCACCGACGATCGCCAGGCTAGTCTTCAGTTTATTTTTCCAGAACTGGTATTCAGAACCAGTCGGGAAGGCCTGATCTGCCAGCCATGTAGCCAGTTTGTTCACTTCTGCATTCTTGCTAGCCGCAAAGGTAAACTCTTCTAAAACGATTGACTCATCAATGCTCAACTGGCAATTATCTGGAACAAGTGCAGTACTGCCTATAGCTTGATTAAAATCAATTGACCAGGTGCAAGACTGTCCGGCTAATTGCAGATCGCGGGCAAAACGACTGAGAATCAGCGGGCAGGTGATCCAGGCAAAGACTCCCTTAAGCGAACGTACTGGGAAAAGCAGGATACGTCCATCTCCAGGGGATAAAGCACCCGCATGATCACTGGCATTGCTGCTTTCAGGCCCAAAGATTGTCTTCATCAAGTCCGGCTGACCTTTCAACCCATTATTTTCAAAAGCACTCCGCAGCTTACCTTTGATACCAGAGGATTGAATCATCGGCAAGCTTGTGTGTCGCTCTCGCTGAATGGGAAGGTCAACAACACCCAAACTACTGCCACTGCCGACATGGAGTGGGGTTTCGGTGTAAAGAAACAACAGTTTAACCGCTTTGAACATAAGGTAACCTCCGATTAAAGAGCAGTGATGCAAGATTTCAGAGAAGCCTACCGAGTCGTTCGGTCAGTTCATCGATCGCTTGTCTTAGGTGTTCTTGTGAGCGTCCAGTTGTTTCAATAGCTACTGCCATTGGTTTATCTTTTTCAACTAAACGCATCCACAAAACATAACGACCGTCATCTGTCTTCTGTCGAGATTCTTTCACTCCGTTCTCTGGGGCAGAATAAGCGCGTTCATCATAGTAAACTCGTTCAATCCAGGGAATTTCTTGCAACATCTTTTTGACTTTTTGCCAATGTCGAGGACGATTAGGTTCTTGCTGGTCACTCCTAACTTGCAATACTTTCTCTCTAGGCACTCCAGAGGCAGGTAAATTAGCTGTCCGTATTTTCTTTTCAGCTTTACCGTCAGGCAGAATGTATGGTAGATAGACAAGTCCTTTGAATTCCTCATGGATATAACAAACGGGAATCCCTAGTGCATTTCCAATCAAAGCCATCACCATTGTTTGAGCTTTGAATCCACCTGTAGCAGCTAAAGTGACCTCTCCCTGAGCTTGTGCAATGAGTGTTTTAAGAAGATTCGCCATTTGTTCTAAAGCTGATGCAGATTCCTCTGATTCATAATTCAAACCAGGCAATTTATGAAGATAAACAGTCTTCTGCCCTAGCTCCCTCTGGAAAAACTCCTTTAAGACTTCAGCGCATTCCAAACCAGACGGTGTGTCTGAATGGAGTAAGATAATTTCGTCGTCTAACTGTAAACTCAGACGATTGAGTGTGTTCGTTTCAGCACTGATCAATGCCAAGTCAGTTTGGCTCATCCATTGAATTGCTCGATTAAAATTTCCGATGCTTTTTTGTCCAATCCAGGGTCGCTTATTTTCTATATCCTTATCAGGATTCGTCAGTAATGACGTACCAACGGTCATAATAATTGTCTTCATTTTGCTTCTCCAATAGTGTTTTGCTTGAGATGACAGTAGTTCCAACAACCGACAAGACTTAGACCAAAGCCAATTTGGGCGTCAAAGGAATCGTCCGCTAGATTTTTCCAGTGAAAGGTTTGGATGATCTGCTCTGGGTCAGCTTTAGTTGTGAAGTAATAGACAGACCCCGCAGGGACGGCTCGGTAGGTGGGCTTGGGGCGGTTGTAGGCAACATCCCAGCCGCCGATCGTTTGATAACGGGCGATCGCGGTTGCCACCAGTTTCACTTGAATTCCGCTATGCTCTCCTTCTAAGGTATGTGGATCAAGCCATTGTGGCAGCCAACCTTGCTTAAAAATGGTGGGTGTGGCTAAGTAAAGTTTGAAACCAGCCGATCGCTTGAGTTTTTCAAGCAGTTGCTGATCCAGATCTGCCCAATTCAGTTGCAGTTGCTCGGTATAACTGGCTGCCCGATTTTCACCCCCGATCGCGATTAACCCCACCCTAGCCGCAGGATCAGCGCTGAATTGACGGATCCCTTCTAGCTCAACATACAGCCCAACCTGTTGTTCACAGCGAATAAACTCAGTTTGATATAACCTGCCTTCCTGTACAGTTTGTTTGCGGTTATCGACCTCAATGCCAAACCGAGATTCGCGAGTATAGAGTTGAGTCGGTTGAACAAGTTCAGCGAGAGGTTCACCCAACAGATACTTCCGGAATTCCTCCTGTGACCAATAGCCAGTGGCTGCTTCGACAGGTTTTGTTTCGGGGGTCCAAAGCGTTAATAGTTGATGAGGCAGATCATTTTCTCCGAAGGGTTGCTGTTCGGATGGCAGCGGTTGTAAGTACGTTAGTTTTGGTATTGCATCAGGATTCTCTTTGTCTTTGACCTGCACCACATCTGCCGGTACTGGGAAGTAGACCTTGAGGGATGAGGGCTGTCGCTGAGCAATGAGCGGCCCTCTAATTTGCATAGCGCCATAGCTACCCCGTCCTTGCTTATCTGGCTTGCCAATCTCTTCGGGAATGGTGCAGGTCTGTTGTTCTGGGCATTGGGCGCAGCCATCTCGATAGGATTGATAGCGTCCACACCGCTCTGCCAAAACTTTGGAGCGAATGACCCCTTGCATGGTGTTAGGCGTTGGGGGAAAAATGCTACGTGCGCGATGCCCTTCGCCAGCCGAAAAGGGACGACCATCTCGAAATAGCAATACATCTGAGGGTTCAATAAAGATGTTCATTCGCTCTCTTCTCCTTCAGCGGTTGCCAGGAAGCGGGTGAATACCAACAGGTCAGCAAAAGTTTTGAGTTTTCCTTCTTGGTTCTTTCCAGTCTGTGCATCCTCAGCAGCAGCAACTAATTCAGCCAGTTGTTTAGCTAAGTCTTTTTCCTCTTCTTCCGTGAGTTTTTGTTTTCCTTGTTGACGGTGCAGGAGTCGCTGAATTTCAGCTTGGTTAATGTCTTTGTTTCTAAGAGCGGATAGGGTTTCTGCTTGCTCCCGAAGGATGTAGGGGAATTTGCTAGAGATCTGTTCTTGAGCAAAGTGATCTTGAAATCTCTGTAACAGTGCCACGGTATCCTTGATTAATTCTGGTTGCTCTTTATTGCTCTCTTCCTTGTTCTCTTGCTTGCCATAAAACCACTTGGCACCAGCTTGCATTTCCTCGCCCGATCGCTTGAGAAAGGTAATCCGAAAGGCATTCCGTCCCTCTTGCTTTTTCGCCGCTTTTTCAGCTTCCCGAACCGCATTCAGTGCCAGATCCAAAGGATTCATATAATGGGCGATCGCAATGCCAGTACTAGCGGTGGCTGTGTGTCCCATCGTGGCAAATAGTCTTGCCTGGGTTGCTCCACAAGGTTTCAGGTAGAGGTAGCCAGATCGGGTTTGAGGGTTGCCAAACCTAACTTCAAATTGCGTCCCCGCACCAGTAGTACCAATTTCACCCGTGTAAACTTCCCCAGAAAAAGCGGCCCGCAGTTCTCGCGCAACTTTTAGGGCACAATCTACCGGCAACAACGCCAAAACATCATCACCGCCCGCATAGACTAACTTGCCGGGATAGCGATATTCCACAATATGGCGCACAAGCTTTAGAGAGAAGTCTCCCAAGGCTCTACTGATAAATCCGTGAACAGCGGGAGCCATGAGACGAGGACTCTCTAAAATAGTTTTCCAATTCTCCTTGTCCTTTAGAGCTTGGCGAGTATCGGGATGCAAGACCTGTTGATAGTGGGGCATTTTGTCCCCAGCAATCCACTGCCCCATGTTGTCGCCATCCATCATTAAGATCGCAAAATACTTACGGGGTTTAGGGAGATTCTGTTTTTTAGCTTCCTTTAGGAATGCGTTTAACTGGTTTCGGGCTTGTTTACGTTGCCCCCTATCAACGTTCTTGGGCCACTCATCATCGCGATCGTAGGTTTCTGGGAAGAGCAAGCGTCCCTCCAAGCGCAAAAACTTGCTTAAAAGGCCATCTCTTGGCTCAATCCTACTTGCCAATTGAGGAATAACAGCTTCATGACAACGATTGCCTCGGCTGATTGGCCACACGGCATTGATCCAGGTTTGAAGACTTTTACATAAGTCATCTTGATCTCGGTTACTAACCCCTAATACAGCATCAATCACAGCCGCCTTAAAGCTGGCCGTAGCGATGCTGCTGGTGGATGGAAAACGGAGTGCATACGTTTCTTCATCCTGATCTGCATCTCCAGCCTCAGAAGTTTGGGAAGGTTGGATACCCAGATGGTTTTGAAAATAAGAACGCCAGGCACAACGCTTCGTCAGTTCGATCGCGTCCAACCGCTCACCACTCTCGGCAATTTCAAACCGCCCTTGCTGTTGTAATTTCTTGCTCAAGCCCTCCCAAAACTTCCTGATTTGTGGCCGTCTACCGCGCCCACTGGAGGTGGGGCTGTCAAAATCACTCTCCGGAATATCTAGGTCATCGATGCCGTCATACAAGGCGGCCCGATCGCCCCCTAGTGTCGATTTCTCCCCGGTTTCAGAAACCTGGGCAAAGTTGCGTAACCCTTTACGACTGCCGAGGACTTTTTCGGTAATGAAGTAAAGCTCGCCGTAAATGGCACCGATATTGGGTTGATATTGCCCACCCCCCTCACGCTCAGGTTTTGCATATTCCTGAAGAATCGTTTCAATTCGGGAAGAGCGATCGCCCAAAAATGGCCTGTGGGGTTCTACAAATCGGTATTCTCCATCCTGAATCGGATGTGCTTCTGGTCGCCAGGGATAGACTTGCCAATATACCTCAAACAGGTTCTCGGTTTGCCGCTCCCACGTTCTCGACCATGCGGGTGGATTATTATTAAACAATTGCTCCAGGTCTGATTTGACTGCCTGGGTGATCTCGCGCCACTGCGATCGCAATCTTGCCTCGGCCTGGTTAGCCAAGTTTGCGCCTTGATCGCGAGGCACGATCGCCAGAAAGCGGTTAGGCAAGCTGGGTAAAATTAAGTCTTCTGCCCTAGGGAGTGCAACAATTCCTTTCTGACTCAGCCAGCGATCGCACAGGGGTTGTCCATAGAGGTTGGGGAAAATGACGGCATCGGGGCCAATGGTTTCCGCAATCACTTCGATCGCCGCCCAGTTCAAGTAGGACAGTAGATAGCTCCCCGCCCACAAATCCTGGGTGCGTCTAGCAGCACTGATAAATGCCTGAACTGGCCCAATGGTAAAGAGCAAGAAGGCCGGATCAGGGTCAGAGGTCTCGTCGGGTTGGGTAGCCGCGATCGCACTCGTTAAGGCTTGGTGTGCCCAGATGGAGTGATCGGGAATACGGGTATCTGCGGGTAACAAGTCCCATAAAACGCCCAGTTGATTCCCTTCGACTTGCTGAATCTGCGTTGACCAATTGCGCCATAGCCACAGAAATCGCTCTTTGGGATCAGAGGGAATGTCCGTAAGAGAATCTTCAATCGCTTGATAGAGGGCTGCTTCATCGACTTGGGTAGGCAGCAATCTTCCTGCTCCTAAATTCAGCCTCACCCCTGCTAATGGATGAGCCAGATAGGGTTTATTCGAGAAGCTGGCAGCACCAATGCTGCTATAACCTGGAAAGTTGAGGCGATCGGCAGCCGAGGCAATCCAATCTGCTTTTTTGAAAGCATCTCGACTGAGGCTAATCCCCAACTGTCTAGCCCATCGTTGCGCTTGTCCTTCATGCCCTCTAATGTCCAAAGGCTTATCCGGTGGATCGTGGAGCAACGCTTTTGTTTTGAGAAGCCAAATGTTGGAGGTGTTCATAAAATCAAATAACCTGAATGATGTCATCTTCAAAACTTGCAATAAAGCTGTCAATCAATTCAAATTGAGAATCTCCAACTTGCACCCTTGCATCACTTGGAAACTTCGCTTTCATCCTGATGAGTAGACAGTAATAGTCATCATTAGATGGATGGATTATTTTTATGCGTAGTGGCGAAGGACGACGAGCATTCATATCTACTGATTTCAGTGGCAGCCCAAATACTGATCTTTCTTTCAAATCAATGCTGGAGCGGTAATTAGCATATTCTTTGCCGATATAATCCAGTGCTTCCCTCCAACTTTCAAAAGGATTTTTTAGCAAGTAAATACTGGCAGTTGATTTTCTAAAAATCTCGAGATCTGGTAACTTCCTTTGCTCAAATTTGGGTAGGCTCCTTAGATTGAAGCCAAGATTTTCCGATGTTTTTGCTTGAGCTTTTAGTATTTGATGCTTGAAATTCTTGGCAAAGTCATTGACTTGTCGGATAGATCTTATAGTAGTTAGAGCAATTTCCTCTTTTTGCATATCCTGTGAAAAATCCTGGATATCTGAAGTAACTTTCAGAATTCTAAGACTGCCTGCCCCTCTTCTTTCCCTAGAACCAAAACCACCAAGATTGACAGCCAAGCAAAATAAATTTGCAACTATAAGAAGATTTTTGATGTCTTGAGAAAGAGTTGCTGGATTAGGTCTAGTGCTAAATTTAATTGAAAACTTCACAGGTTCTTGTACTCCAATTGCCCTGCGTCCTTGCATACCCATCGAAAATAGTAGGTATCCAATTCCTGATCCATCTTCTTCTCTAGCTCTATCTTGAGTCATCCATACAGACCGCGGATCGAGTTCTTCCGGTGTTGGACAATTTATGAGTCTGATGGTTATCTTTGAGCCACCGTGATCACCACTGTCTCCTAGAATCGATGATTCAAGAGACTTGAGGGTATTGATATCGTTCCAGTAATTGGCACCCGCGATCGCCCGGAACCAATACCGTAAAGCGCCCCGAAAGGCAGGCGGGCGTAGCTCAGCCGTCGTTTGATCGGCACCAGATAGGAAGAGGGGGGTTACGGTTTCCAGGTCAAAGGTAATAGATGGCATGGCTTCTTTGAGAAAGAGGAGATAGAGTGATCCGCAAATTTACATATAAAATAAGTTCCTGACTAGAGTTCCCTGTCGGGAGAGTAAACACATATAGTTGTTCAAAATTGTTTGTGAACAAAGAGGGTTGTGAAAGCCTTTTCCTGACAGGAAAGTTCTTTCTCAATCCAAATAGGATTGCTATAGAGCAGGAAAGTTTTTTACCTTAGTTCAGGTTGAGCAAGTAAACCGTTATAAATCATTACTTTCCAAACTCCCTGACACTTCAATCAGCATGCACTCTACTGGAAAAGGAGTTTTCCAGAAAAGAGGCAGAAGTCGGGTCAGTCTTCCATACGAGCGATCGCTTCAAACCAACACAGATCAGTATTAATACTTATTCGGTTGTGGATGGGTAGATATGGGTACAGGAATGATGACAGAAATATGCCTATCATTCTGGCCCAGCAATCAGTCCTCAACACTACCTAATCAAGTGATTTGGATTTACGCCAACGTCCACTCGGTTTTGGGTAGGAACTGAATGATCGCCCTCAACAACTCATACCAATTCAAGAAATACCTGCTACAGATAGCGCATCCAAAATGTCATTCCATCCGGTCAGTGATGAGATCGTCTGCGACTCTAATTTCTGCAACTCCTGGGTCAGGGCTTTGCGCAGTTGAT
>JAIMBL010000112.1 GCA_023511615.1 Leptolyngbyaceae cyanobacterium HOT.MB2.61 | reverse complement strand
CCAGATTTTGGAAATATAGCTATAGCCACCAGGCTTAGGACGGGGTGCAGGGGGGGAACCCTTGGCTGGGGGCGAAGCCCCCACACCCCCCTTAAACCCAGTGTCCTAAGCAACCTGGCGACATATAAAGCTTTTCAATGGTTTGATAGATCGATAGCTGTTTCAAGTGTTGCTGCCGATGGTGCTCTAGCTCCTGCAACACCGTCTCTTGAGGCACCAGATAACCCGCAAACAACTTTACTAACAGGTCGTCCTTCGGTGGGTTGACTTCTGAGGGTTGGGCAATCCATTTGCTTAGGTACTGCCTGCCTGCCTCCGTCACTGAATAGATTTTCTTGTCGGGGCGGCTTTCCTGTTGGATAGCCTGAGAACTGAGCAAACCCTGCTCTTCTAATTTGGTCAACTCTCGATAGATCTGTTGAAAGCTCGCCTTCCAGAAAAAACCAACCGAGCCTTCAAACCGCTTCCTCAGGTCATACCCGCTGCAAGGTTCTTCCACCAGGACTGCCAAAATCGCATGCACTAGCGCCATAGGTACAACTCCGTGCTGTCCGTTCCCATCCTATGGGGATTCGCGCATTGCCTGTTGAACCCGTTCAACCTGTTTGGGTGCTTGCATCTCATCAAAAAGCTGGATAGCTTCCCGAAAAGATTTCTGGCTTTGCTCAGTGTTGCCCATTTTCTGATAAGTCAGCCCCAATTGATAGTAGGCATCTGCCAAGTCACATTTGGCAATAATCTTGTCCAGGAGTTCGATCGCCTCTGCATGCTTGTGTAGGGCCTGTTGAAACTCTTGCTGTTCCCGGTGAAGCTGGGCAATCCCATTGATCGCCTTGGCCCGAATTTGGGTGAAGTCATTTTCCTCAGAAACCTGAAGCGTTTGTTGATAAAACTCAAATGCCCTTTCCAACCTGCCCAGGTTTCGATGGGTCGATCCAAGAAACAGTAGGATATAGGCTGTTCCCCAGGCCGTGAGATTGAAAAACGATATCTGTTCGTGTACCTGTTCTGCAAGTTGAAGCGCTTCAGCTTCCAGATTTAGGCAGGAATACAGGTAGGCTAAACATCCCTGAGAATAGATTTTGTACTCATTACACTCATCTGTTTCTTCACACAAGGCAAAAACCTGACGGAAGCGAGGAATCGCTGACTCGTACTCTCCCAGTTCCCGTTCGCAAAGTCCCATATCAAACACGGCAGAGATCTTGAGTCGGGTAGCACCCAAAGCCTCTGCAATCTGTTCAGCTTCCTGATGGCAGGTGAGTGCTTCCTGGATTCGTCCCTGAAGGCGGTAAATGTAGCCCAGCAAATTATAGAGCTTGCTGAGGCGAGAGTCTGGCTTTAGTTGGGTGACAATTTCAGCGATCGCCGAAATCATTTGCTGAAACAATCGCAATCGGTAAAATACCCAGCCCAGAGGCAGCGGCTCTCTCCACTTGTTTTCTTTAATTTCTACAATGACATCACAGGCTCGCTCATAGTCACCGATTTCCAGATAGTGGTGATAGGCTTCCAGGGCCCGCAGCGCTTCATCAATATTTTCGACAATTCGAACGCTATTGATCCAGAACTCGGCGGCTTTGCGGTTAATGATTTCCCATTCAGCTCCTGCTCGCAGGCGAGCTTTTGCTTCCGCCCGAATTACCGGGTGCAGCCAGTACTTTCCTTTTGATTTGCGTGCTTCCAGGAGCGATCGATCCTGCAACGCCCGGATAGTGGACTTGCGCTGAGTTTCTGGCAAATCCCAGAGCAAGCAGGAAATCCCTTCCATGGAAATATGAGAGATATCTTGATAGCGGTAGCACCCCAGACGACACAGCAGCTTGTAAGCCTCCGGGTCAGTTTGCTGAAGTCGATTGAATTGACTGGCAACCAGATCCTTCAGTTCACGTTCAAACAGCAGATCGTTGCGGTTTTCCTGCCAGTAGGCTTCAATATCACCATCAAAGTCATTGAGAATGACGCCACTCAGGATTTTCATCGCTTTGGCGTTGCCGCCATAGGCCCGGCACATCTCTGCGATCGCTGCAGATTCCGCATTGAGACCCCGGTTCCTGAAAAATTCTCGCCATGCCTGTTCATCCAGCCCCCCCAGGACATAGCGTTCCAGACCAACACTGGATTCGTACAGTTGCTGCCGACTGGTGATGAGGGTGACTGAGCGAACCGTTGGATCGGACAGAACCCTGAGCAAGTCCACGTAGCGGCGATGGGGCTCAATCACCTTTCCATCTTTGTCCAGTGCGGTTTCAAGGTTATCAATCAGCACCCCAATGCGCCGACTGTCATCTCTCAGTTTTCGTTTCAGGCGTTCCAGGTTGATGCCCAGTTCCCGCCCATGTTCTTCGTTAAAATCCCGACGCAACCATTCTTCTACCACGCTTTCCACAGGAGTAATATTTTGTGTCTCGGTTGCCATCCAGAGTTCCAGATAAGAATACCCCTGGGTTTCAAAGTACTTGCGAGCCAGGGTTGTTTTTCCCTTTCCCCCTTCTCCCTGAATTAGAATGACTTTGGCTCCTTGACTGATGAGATGATTCAGACTCGCAACCGCAGATTCGCGCCCAACAAAGTTGGGATCGGGTTGAGTGGAGGGCGGCAGGTTAGACGGTTCCTGGGAATTCAGGTGAGCGGATTGCTCAGATAGGATTCTCGAACCGTTGGCTGGTTGCCCTAAATCTCCATTTAGAAAAGAACGACAGCAGCGCTTCAGTGCAGCTCGAAGGTTGGTCTTTGATATGGGTTCACCAGCAACGCTAGAGAGGAGTTTGAAAAGCTTCGCGCCTTCATCGCGGATATAGGTCACGTTGTAGCTTAATGGCTCAGCAATTTCCTCATAGGTCTGCTCTTCCCAGGCCCCCTTCAGTATTTTTCTTTGCAGATCAGTTAAATATCTTTTAGTTGTATTAAAAACCAATCTGTCTATCAGTTCTAATTCTTCGTCGCCACCCATCAGCCAGCCGCGTATCAATTTTCCCCAAATTTAACCTAACTTAGCCAACATTTTCCAACACCCCAGGATCAATCTGACATCCGCTGTCGGGGTTGGGGTTTCAAATGACTGACTTTTCCTGGCAGACAACCGCCAACTTCCAGGGGAAAATGCCATCAGAATTAAGGGTGGAGGAGTTGGCGATAGGTTTTAACGAAGTTCAGGAGTTGAACGATGCATTCTGTCAGCCCCCAGGTTGGTGCAACCCAATCTCAAGTACAACCCCCTGAAATACCCTCAGACTATCTGAGTGAAATTGAGCGGCTTAATGTCCAAATTAGACTTATGCAAATTCAGCAGGAGATGATGCAACAACGGTTAGAGGGGCACGATCGCAACTTGCTTCCTCGCTCTAACCGCTTCTTTGAGCATCAGCCCAATAGCAATCGCTACAGCCCCGCTGTGAATCTGGCGTTTGGGGTTCTCAGATGGTTATTCCTGTTTGTGGTAGGTTTGGCTATTGCCTGTACCGTTTCAGCCACTATGAGAGCACCCCATCTGGTAGATATGCTACTGAAGCTGACGGAACTATGCCTGGTACCGCTAACCATTTTTACCCTGTGTGTAATCACAATTGTGACGATCATAGAGTCCTTACGCTAGCGATCGCGGTACTGGCAACTCCGGTTATGATTCCATTAATGCCCCGGAGCGGGATTGTTTGGGTCCTACGGTTATTGAACCTGTTGGAACGCGATCGCGGAGTTTAGCCAGCATCAACAAGAGTTCAATGTATGAATCGATGATTATGATTCCTCTTATCATTGCGCTGGGAGCTATTCCAGGCGTATTGAGCAGTCATTATCTAAATCTGGTCTGCAACCAGTGGTTTGGCACTGATTTTCCCTGTGGCACATTTATTATTAATCTGTCTGATTCCCTACTAACAGGACTTTTGCGTTACGGTTTCAAGCAATTGGCAATTGAATGTACCTGAGGGCTTTAACTATGTTTGGTTTTTCTAGGAACTTACACAACCTTTTCCACCTACGCGTTAGGCACTTGCAATCGTTTCAAGGCAGGCAATTTAAAAAAGCATTACTATACGGGGTCAGTAGTCTAGTGCTAGGTTTTCTGTGACTTGAAGCAGGCGTGGTCATAGCCCGGTGGTTTTAGAGAAGAGTCGTTTGGGATTGTACTGTTTAGAGTTGCTTTGCCCATCCTTTAGCGTTTGCAGACCAGGCCTCAACAATGCCACGAAACATATTCATGCCGCAGGTAAATTCATATCTACCAGGTTGATTGGGTGTAAATTCAATTGCTGTAGTTTGATGTAACGGCAGTGCCTGAGCTATGTGAAAGTCAGGGAAATGGACTTCTTCTAAACAACTGTTGGGGTCTTTGCGATGGAAGTTTAATCGCACGGGCTGTCCTGCCTGTACTATGATCCGACTCGGTTCGTACCCACCATCGACAATAACTGTCACTTCCTGAATGCCATTCTTTGTAACGACTTGACGTGATTTGGGTTTGCTAAGCAGGAACCACCAAAGTTCTAAACCGATCAGTCCCAGTCCGCCTAATGTGACGGCGATCTTATTGCCAGGGGGTTGTTCGATACGCTGAAACTGGTTGGGCTGAGGAGCGGTGTGACTGTCCATCTTGCCCATTCCTAGTTCAGCGGCCATTGCTCCGGAGATTGCACCCAGCAGAAATCCTAATCCTGCCAGGGTTCCGAAAAATGTTGCTTTTCTAAGCATGATGTCACCTTTCTTCCCCACTTGTTGGATGAAATCCGCTTGAATACTACAGCTAGTTTCAAATGCATAAACCACTCTTTAGTCCCTAGTGGTCTGTTAAACAGAATTTGACAGGTGGTTAAAGCTTAATGGTTTAATTTGAGTTAAATTTTGAGGGTTTTTACCCATCAAAATTTTCCTGACGGAACACTAGTTCCTAGCTTCTTAAGGAGCGTGGCTAACTCAGCTGGAAAAACTCTGTAATTGCTTGTATGGGTGGGCTTCATTAAACGTCGTGGGTTGAAAGTTCCGTAGTCGTAGCGCATTGGTGACAACGGAAACAGAGCTGCATGCCATAGCTCCTCCTGCGATAATGGGATTTAACAGCCAACCGGAGAACGGGAAGAGAATACCCGCGGCAATGGGAATTCCAGCCACATTGTAGATGAAGGCAAAGAAGAGATTCTGGCGAATGTTGCGAATTGTGGCGCGGGATAGTTCGATCGCCGTAACAATGGGCTGTAAGTCTCCAGAAATCAACGTAATATCGCTGGCCGCGATCGCCACGTCGGTTCCTGTTCCGATGGCAATGCCAACATCGGCCTGGGCCAGGGCAGGAGCATCATTGATGCCATCTCCCACCATAGCAACGACTTTCCCTTCCCGTTGAATTTCGGCAACTTTAGCAGCTTTCTGATCGGGCCGCACTTCGGCAAAGACCCGCTTGATGCCAACTTCGCGAGCGATTGCTTCAGCCGTTCGATGGTTATCTCCGGTCAGCATCACCACCTCTAAACCAAGACGTTGCAGGGCCTGAACAGCAATGGCAGAGGAAGGTTTGAGCGCATCGGCAATGCCCATGATGCCTTCTACTCTGTCATCCACGGCAATCCAGATGACTGTTTTACCCAGGTACTCCAGACGTTCCCACTGGTGCTCCAGAGCAAGAGTGTCAATTCCCAGTTCTTGCATCCACCGTCGAGTCCCGATCTGGATGAGGCGATCAGAGGCTACTCCCTGGACACCACTGCCAGCGATCGCCTCAAAACCATGCACTTCGGCTAAGGGTTGATGACCAAGTTGGGATTTGGCATACTGCACAACGGCTTCTGCCAGGGGATGTTCTGAATTTTGTTCAACCGAGGCAGCTAACCGAATCAGTTTCAATTCATTGTTGTTGGCAGTGCCGCTGATAGTGACAAAATCAGTGACTGTGGGTTTACCCTGTGTTAGAGTTCCTGTTTTATCCAGTACAATCGTTTGAATTTTGTGGGCCAGTTCTAAACTTTCAGCACCTTTAATCAGGATGCCATTTTCGGCCCCTTTACCCGTACCAACCATGATAGAGGTCGGTGTGGCCAGTCCCAAAGCACAGGGGCAGGCGATGATCAGCACACCAACAGTGGTAATCAGGGCCAGTGTGACGTTGCCCATCAGATTGTACCAGAGGACGAAGGTGGCGATCGCAATGGCAATTACGACCGGCACAAACCAGCTCGTCACCTGGTCAGCTAACCGTTGAATCGGTGCTTTCGAACCCTGTGCCTGCTGCACCAGTTTGACGATTTGGGCCAGAAAGGTATCTTTGCCAACGCGAGTGGCACGAAAGCGGAAACTACCTGTTTTGTTAATGGTTGCGCCGATCACCTCATCGCCCACTTGCTTTTTCACGGGAATACTTTCACCCGTCACCATCGACTCATCCACCGTGGAAGAACCAGCAATAATCTCACCATCCACCGGAATCTTTTCCCCTGGACGCACCAGAATTACATCGCCCAGTCTCACTTCTGCAATGGGGATGTCCATTTCCTGGTCGTTGCGGATCACCCGTGCAGTTTTTGCCTGTAAGCCGATCAACTTACGAATTGCCTCGGAGGTTTGCTCCTTCGCCCGATTCTCAAACAATCGCCCCAGCAGGATTAAGGTGATGACAATTGCCGAGACTTCGTAGTAGACACTGGGCGTGATTCCTTGAGCAATGAGAAAGCCTGGATTGATTGTCACAAACAGGGAATAGACGTAAGCGACTAGCGTTCCCAGGGCAATCAGGGTGTCCATTGTGGCGGTATGGCGTTTGAAGGCTTTCCAGCCATTGATATAGAAGCTTTTGCCACACCAGAACTGCACCGGAGCTGTGAGAATCGCCTGCAACCAGAAGTTATGCAGCCAGCCAGGAATACAGGGAATGGGTATCCCCACCATGGTCGGGAGAGAACCCACCAGCAAAATAATACTGATGACACCACCCACCCAGACCTTCCGAGTCAAATCCCGGTTTTCTGCCTGCCGCGCCGCTTTCTCTGCGTCATCTTCTTGCATCAGGGTGTCCTGTTCGATCGCAGAAGCAATGTAGCCAGCCTCAGCAACAGCAGCCTGAATTGCCTTTATCTCAGTTCGTTGAGGATCGTAGGTGACAGATGCCTGCTCGACTCCAAAGTTCACAGTACACGCGGTTACCCCTGGAACGGATCGAATTGCGACCTCAATGTTGTTGGCACAGGAGGCACAACTCATCCCTCTGAGCTTCAGGGTTATATTTTCCATCAATGGCCTCCTGGTCAACCGGAGATGGTATAGCCAGCAGTTGTGATCGCACTCCGAATGGCGGCCTCTGAGGCTTGTGTATCAACCTCAACCAGCTTCGTTTTGGGGTCTGCCTGTACGGTTGCGGTTGAGTCGATCGCCTTGATGGCTTTCGCGATCGTGTCACTACAGGCTGAACATGCCATATCAGGAACTTTAAGTTGCAGAGTCATGGTTCAAATCCCCAATCACATCTACTCCCATCTTGAAGGCTCTAGTTAACTGGAGAGTCAAGAGGTCATTCAATTTCATCCTGATTTCATTTCTCTGTGACAGGCTGGAAGCTATGACTGTCTGAATGGCTGCCAGCAATGATGGAGTTGAAACTTTAGACCCAGATTCTTTTCGCCCTTGACTTTCCAGTTGAATGGAAGGAACAGAATCAAAAAGGCTGTTTAACCCACTGTAAGTGTGTAGAGGTTATGAAACGAATTGTTCTAGAGGCTAATTTTCTGGGACTGGTCGTTGTTGCGATCGCTGCAACAATTGGCGTTCTGACCGCCTGCTCTACGAATGCCCAGAACCAGGCTCAAGCGGGAAATTCAGGTGCTACGAATGCTGGCGATCGTCACTCCATGACCCATAGCGACATGAACCACAGCAGCAGGATGAATCACAGCATGATGGATCTGGGGCCAGCGGATGCCGAATTTGATTTGCGATTCATTGACAGTATGATTCCGCACCACGAAGGTGCGGTCAGCATGGCAGAAGAAGTGTTACAGAAATCTAAGCGTCCTGAACTCAAAAAACTGGCTCAAGAGATTATCAAGGCTCAAGAGAAAGAGATCAACCAAATGAAACAGTGGCGGACTGCCTGGTATCCCAAAGCCCCCAGCACCCCCATCGCCTGGCATGCGCAAATGGGTCACTCCATGTTTATGTCCAAAGACCAGATGAGAGTAATGCGGATGGACATAGACCTCGGTACCGCCGACGACAATTTTGACCGGCGATTTATTGATGCCATGATCCCCCATCATGAAGGTGCGGTAGTGATGGCCAAAGATGTCCTGCAAAAGTCAAAGCGGCCTGAAATTTTGCAACTGGCAAAAAACATCATTGCTTCTCAACAGGCTGAGATTGACCAGATGAAGCAGTGGCGGAAAGCCTGGTACAGAAAGTAGCGACAAAAGTACGGACAGGCTTCAAATCTGTTCCCACACCCGATTCCCCACTCCCTATTTTCCAGTTAAGTTGTGAAAGGACCCCGATGACTCGTTCTACCTCCTGCCATCCTCCCCTGACAGTCCATTGCCTTGCTGGAATGTTGCTTAGCCTGCTGCTGTTGCCCCCTTCAGTCAAAGTGCTGGCTCATGCCGGGCATGGCAATGAGTTTCAGGGGGGAAGCCAACCGGCTCAGTCTGTGGGAGCAATTCAGGTTGATGCAGATACCGCCAGGCGGATGGGACTTAAAGTTGAACCGGTGGCTCGACAACGGTTGGCGTTTGGGATTAAGACAACGGGTCAGATTGAGTCGCTACCCAACCAGCAGGTTGAGGTGACAACCCCGGTGGGAGGCACGGTGATTCAGCTCCTGGTGCGTCCGGGAGACGCGGTGAATGCGGGGCAACCTGTTGCCATTATGACCAGTCCAGAACTGGCAGAGCTGAGGACCCGTGCCTTGGATCGACGGGCGGACGCGATCGCCGCCGTACAACAAGCACAGGCAGATTTACACCTGGCGCAGGAAAACTATCGCCAGCAGCAGAAAATTGCCGCAACCGAAGTGCAGCAAGCCAAAACGGAGCTGAGCTTTGCGCAAGAACGGTATCAAAAAGACAGGGAACTTCTGGAGCGGGGAGCCATTCCCCGTCGCACCTTCCTGGAATCTGAAACCCAGTTAGCCGAAGCCAGAGCGGCTCTTGCCAAAGCCGAAAGCCGACTTTCAGTTTCAGAAGCGGCAGCACAACTTAAACGCGCCCAGTCTGCTCTGCAGGTTGCCCAATCGCGAGTGGCATTAAGCGACGACACCTATCAGACTCGTCTGCGGCAACTGGGGGCCAATCCCAACCCGGACGGTACGATTACGATTACGGCTCCTATTGCTGGCACTGTAGCTAACCGCGAAGCCACAACGGGTGAATCAGGAGAGGACGCAGGCAAAAAGATCATGACGATTGTCAATAGCAACCGTGTACAAGTTTCAGGCAACGTTTACGAGAAGAATCTGAAACAGATTCAGGTGGGTCAACAGGTGCGAGTGAAAGTCAACGGTTTACCCGATCGCACCTTTGCAGGACGCGTCAGCGTAATTGGTGCAGTCGTCGCAGAGGAAAGCCGGGTGGTACCCGTGAAAGCAGAACTAGACAATTCCAATGGAGTTTTGAAACCGGGAATGTTTGCTGAGCTGGAAGTATTAACTGATCGCACCGCGGCTGTTCTCGCCATTCCCAAATCAGCCCTGGTTGAAACCAATGACAAACAAACGATCGTATTTGTACAAAACGGCAATGCCTTTCAACCCACCGAGGTAACGCTAGGCAGAGAATCCGGTAACTTTGTTGAAGTCAAAAGTGGCTTATTTGATGGCGATCGCATCGTCACCCAACGCGCCATGCAACTCTATGCCCAATCCCTTCGAGGCGGCAACCCTCATTCAGAAACATCCCGGCCTCAACCCTCAGAACTCAACCCGCAAACCTTATTTCTCCCCTGGTGGCTGGTAATTCCTGCTGGCGGAGCGATCGCCGCTAGCACCTTTTGGGCAGGAATGTATTGGGCAAGGAAGGGCTATCACCAAAAGCTTTCACCTGTGGTTGAAGATGCTAATCAGCCACTCGAATTATCCGCCTATCCAACTCAAAACAGCGCTACTCCTTATACAGAGGAACAATCAGAATCGAAACTTAAAGTTCCTCCCAATTCTTAAGCTGCTTCAGATGGTACCTGCCATTGCTTATAACGAGTCATTCTGCATGAATCAGTTTATGCCTCTTGCCAATTTCATTCTGATTTCATTTCAGTCTGCGATGATCCAGAGGTTGTTTCATGGCTGCAGATTACTAATGGAAGCCCTATGCTAAATGCCATTCTCAAATGGTCGATCGCCCAACGATGGCTGGTGGTTATTGGTGCCATGATTGTTACCGTTTTGGGCAGCTACAACCTGACTCGCATGCCCCTGGATGTGTTTCCAGATTTTGCGCCGCCGCAGGTCGAAATTCAGACAGAAGCCCCCGGACTTGCACCGGAGGAAGTGGAGTCTTTGATTACCTTACCGATCGAAAGTGCGGTGAATGGAACGCCGGGAGTGGAAACGGTGCGATCCTCTTCAGCAGTTGGCATTTCAGTGGTTAAAGTCATTTTTAACTGGGGAATGAATGTTTATCAGGCGCGGCAACTTGTGACCGAACGGCTCCAGCAAGCCCGCTCCAAGCTGCCCGCTGGAATTGAGTCGCCCCAAATTTCACCAATCACATCTCCAATCGGCACCATTTTGATGTATGCCTTTTCTGTAGATCCTGAACCGTCCCGATCAGGAACCCCTCAAACGTCTTTGATGGAAGTGCGCCGGTTAGTTGATCGCGATGTCACCAATCGCCTTCTGGCTGTTCCCGGCGTCTCCCAGGTGATCGCCTATGGCGGGGATGTGCGCCAGTATCAAGTCTTAGTTGATCCGGCAAAGTTAGCCGCCTTCAATGTTTCACTGCAAGATGTGACCGAAGCGGCAGCACAAGCCAATGTAAATGCAGCAGGCGGATTTCTGATTACGCCAGACCAGGAGCAGATTATTCGAGGAGTGGGGCGAATTGAGTCAATCGAGCAATTGGCGCAATCCGTGGTCACTGCCAGAGGCGGAAAGCCCATCCTGCTCCAAGACGTGGCATCAGTACAAATTGGAGCCGCATTGCAGCGGGGAGATGGCAGTGCCAATGGGCAACGGGCAGTGGTGGTTGTCATTAACAAGCAACCCCTAACAGATACGCCTACCGTGACGCGTGCGGTCGAACGGGCAATGGAAGAGATTAAGGCTGGCTTGCCCAAAGATGTGCACGTGCTGGAAACCTTTCGGCAAAGTAACTTTATTGAATCTGCGATCGCTAATGTGCGGAACTCTCTGCGGGATGGCATTATCATTGTCTCGATTATTCTGCTGATGTTTTTGATGAATTGGCGCACAGCAGTGATTACCCTGAGTGCAATCCCATTGTCGATCTTGATTGGTATGTTAATTCTGTCCTGGTTTGGACAGGGCATCAATGCTATGACTCTGGGAGGATTAGCCGTAGCGATCGGGTCGGTAGTAGAC
Organism: Leptolyngbyaceae cyanobacterium HOT.MB2.61; assembly: GCA_023511615.1. Classification (GTDB taxonomy): domain Bacteria; phylum Cyanobacteriota; class Cyanobacteriia; order Leptolyngbyales; family Leptolyngbyaceae; genus Leptothermofonsia. Next base: position 4,917 of record JAIMBL010000112.1, on the reverse strand, counting down.
GACTCGATTGTGGATATGGAAAACTGCTACCGCGGATTGAGAAAAAATCAGGTGAGCGACCATCCAAAGCACCCGTTTCAAATTGTGTACGACACATCTGTAGAAGTTCGCGCGAGTGTAATTTTTTCAACCGTAATCATTGCTGTTGTTTTTGCTCCCATTTTTACGCTGACCGGCGTGGAAGGGCGCATTTTTGCCCCAATGGGAATCGCATATCTGGTGTCGATTCTGGCTTCCACCTTTGTTGCCATGACCCTATCTCCGGCACTCTGTGCCATCCTACTTGCCAGGTGCCGTCTGCCATCGGATGAAACCTGGGTCACTGCCTTTTCGCAACGTCTGTATCGCCCCCTGCTGTCTACCGCTCTCCATCATCCCAGGTTGATTTTGCTGGCAGCCATTGCGGCTCTGGTTGCATCCCTACTGATTCTTCCAGTGTTGGGACGGGAATTTTTGCCAGAGTTTCAGGAGCGATCGCTGGTGAATGCCATGCTACTTTACCCCGGCAGTTCGCTGGAGGCAACGAACCAATCCGGGTTAGCCATGCAAGACGCGCTTAAAGATGATCCCCGATTTAAGACCGTTCAGCTTCGGGCAGGACGTGCCCCTGGTGATGCCGATGCGGGCAGCGTGAATTTGGGGCATCTGGATGTGGAACTCAGCGACGCAGGGATTAAAGACCGCAAAGGCAGCATTGAGAAATTGCGGCAGGAATTCAACAAACTGCCGGGTGTTGCCGCTAATATCGGCGGGTTTATCTCGCACCGCATGGATGAGGTATTGTCGGGAGTGCGCAGTGCGATTGCTGTCAAAATTTTTGGTCCTGACCTGGCAGAACTGCGGGCGATCGGCCAGGAAGCGGAAGCAATTATGCAGAACATTCCTGGCTTAGTCGATCTGCAACTGGAACCCCAGGTGCCGATTCGCCAGATCCAGATTCAATTTGAGCGGGCAAATGCAGCTCGCTATGGACTTACCGTTGCTCAAATCGCCAGAGTGATCGAAACGGCACTCAACGGTCAGGTGGTCTCGCAAGTATTACAAGATCAACAACTCTTCGATCTATTGGTGTGGCTTAAATCCGAAGCCCGCACGAATCTGGATACGATTCGCAATTTGCTGGTGGATACGCCCACAGGGCAAAAAATTCCGCTGGCTCAGGTTGCCCGCATCGATTACGGCACCGGCCCTAACACCATCAACCGGGAAAATGTGTCTCGCTTAATTGTAGTGTCTGCCAACGTGACGGGACGAGATTTGCGATCAGTGATCAATGAAATTGAGTCTAATATTCGTCAAAACGTCACCCTGCCACCAGGCTATTTCATCCAGTACGGTGGGCAGTTTGAATCAGAAGAACGAGCGACCCAAAACCTACTGATTTACAGTGGACTGGCGCTCTTCCTCATTGCAGTGTTGATGTATTTTGCAGTCAAGTCGATCTCTGCCATGCTGATGATTATGGTTAACTTACCGTTGGCATTGGTAGGGGGCATTTTCTCGATCGCCCTTGGTGGTGGCATCATCTCCGTTGCATCTCTGATTGGATTCATCACCTTATTTGGAGTCGCCACCCGCAATGGCTTGCTATTAGTAGACAACTACAACACGAAGTTCGCTAAGGGCATGTCGCTCAAACAGGTGATCACTGAAGGCTCAATGGAACGGTTGGTCGCCATTTTGATGACCGCCCTCACCTCCGCTTTGGGAATGGTGCCGCTCGTAGTCGGCAGTGGGGCAGGGAAAGAAATCCTGCAACCCCTAGGAATTGTTGTCCTTGGTGGACTATTTACCTCAACGGCACTTACCCTACTGGTTCTCCCAGCCCTATATGCTCAATTTGGTAAATTCCTGGTTCCTGAAGAATCTGGAGAAACCGCTCAAACCGACATCACGATAGAAAACCTTAGAGCCTGATGAAATTTTACCCAGTTCCGTCTCACGATTTGAAATCATTGAATTCTATGCAACTCACTCAACTTCGGATTATTCTAATCACCACACTCGGACTTTTATTTTTGGGGGCATGTAGTAGTAGCAATCAAGCGCTAACAAGGTCTTCTGGCCCTCCGACTGAGAGCCAACCAACAACCCCCTCTAGCCCCACTGTCAGTACTGAGAAAACAATTGCTGCCAAGCCAGACTCCCACAGTGGTCAAGGTGGACAGATCATCGAATCAGGTCCCTACCATTTGGAACTATTGACATCTGAAGAAGCAGGCGGCACTCATATTGATCTCTTCTTACAAAAGGGAGACAACCACGAACCGATTCCAAACGCAAAAGTCACAGCGAAAGTGCAACTACCCGATGGCAGTCAGAAAACTCTGGATATGAAATATGATACTTTCGCCAAGCATTACCATACCTTGCTTCCAGGGACAGCTACTGGGGAGTATAAGATTGTAATCTTATCCAATATCCAGGGTGAAAAGGTGAATGCTCGATACACTTTTAAGCGATAATTTCGCAGTATTAACCATTCGGCCCATTCAGCATTTAGTTCTCCCGGCTTGCTGGTTGAAGAGTCGCTTACGCGACTTTTTCCTCGCAGTTCAAATCCCTGGAGTGTAGATTTTGTTTTGGTGATAAGCGAGGCTCATCACCAAACTCTAGGAGAGCCTGCCATTCTGAGCTAAACGCATAGAGAGAAGGGATGTTCAAACACTGACCGTCTCGAAAGACCCAACCTCAATGCAACAGCGGTGAATAGTGATTCGTATAGAGGCAATGCGGATTTTATTGGTTGAAGATGAACCAGATTTAGGAGCGGCAATTCAACGGGTACTCAAGCGTGAGAAATACATTGTTGATCGGGTGCAGAACGGCTCAGAAGCCTGGGATTATCTCGATCAAAAATGGATTCAGTATACACTTGCCATCTTTGACTGGATGTTACCCGGTTTATCTGGAATTGAACTCTGTCAACATTTACGACAGCGGCATGTGGCTCTGCCCATTCTCATATTGACGGCTAAAGATCGGATTGAGGATCGAGTGGCTGGCCTGGATGCAGGTGCAGATGATTATCTTGTCAAACCCTTTGGCATGGCCGAATTGTTGGCACGGATTCGGGCATTGCAGCGGCGATCGCCCCAGATTCAACCCCAACAACTGCAAGTCGGCAATTTAAGTCTGGATTATGGCAAACATACCGCTTATTGCCAACAGGCGGAAACCCAGCAACCAATTACGCTGACAGCAAAAGAGTTTCAAGTCCTAGAATACTTCATGCGACGTCCTGGGCAGGTAATTACCAGTGAACAACTCGTCCATCAACTCTGGGAAGTTGGTACAGAGCCTACCAGTAATGCGGTTGCAGCCCAGATTCGGCTATTGCGGCGTAAACTGGCAGAAGTAGGGTATGACAAGCTGATTGAAACCGTTTACGGCATGGGTTATCGCTTTAACGACGCTGATGCACCGCAGTAAGCTATTTAATCAAACCCGATTACAACTGGCTATCTGGTATGCAGCGGTGATGGGGGCAATCCTGGGACTGGCAGGCTTGACCACCTATCAGATGGTGGCCCATTCCCAATGGGAGGCCGTTCAGCGAGAACTCCAATCTATTTCCGGTACCCTGCATGACAGTCTGGAACCCAAGCTAAAGCGATCGGGGTATTTGGAACCTACTGTCCAGATCGTTCTGCCCAATCTTTGCCTGGTAGGGAACCAATGCGCCAGCTCATCGAAGATCGTTGAACGCCATATCCTCAATGCCTTTCAGCAAAATGGTTACTACATCCGCTTTTTTGACCAACAGGGGACTCTGTTAGCCACCGCTGGCCAGGTACCAACCGATCTCCCTGGACACTTGAATGATCACTATTTACAAACCCTGGAAGGGCAGGATGGAATTCGCTATCAACAATACTCACTACGGTTGAAAAGTCAAAATGGGCTGCCCTGGGGCTATATGCAGGTGGGGCGATCGCTGAAAGAGTTTGATGATTACCTGGCATTCCTGAGGTTGACGATGCTGGCGGGTTTACCCATTTCCATGCTGCTGGTTGCCGCTGCCAGTTGGAGCCTGGCAGGACTGGCGATGAAACCCATTTATCGTTCCTACCAAAGGATGCAGCAATTTACGGCTGATGCAGCTCACGAATTGCGGACACCCCTCGCAACCATTCGCGCGATCGTTGAATCCACCCGCGATGTTGATTTCCTGACCGAAGAAGAAGCCAAAGAAGCCCTTGCTGGTGTTGATCGCCAGAATCAGCGGTTAGTCCAATTGACACAGGATTTATTGCTCCTGTCCCGCCTGGAAGCTTTCACTGAAACCTGGGATAAACAAGTGGAAAAAGTGGAGTCAGCCTGTTGCTTGAATGATCTGATCCTGGACGTAACAGAGAGCCTATCTGTTCTGGAAATTGCTGCGCCGATTCAACTCGCGACTCAAATTCAAGTAGCAGAACCTTTGTATGTGGTAGGCGATGAAAGTCAACTGGTTCGTCTAATCTCTAATTTAGTTACCAATGCCCTGCAATACACCCCCGCTGGAGGTAAAGTTACGGTTACATTAGGGAAAAAGGACCAACATGCCCTGATCCAGATTCAAGATACTGGAATTGGCATCGCAATCGAAGACCAGGCCCACATTTTTGATCGCTTCTACCGGGTTAGCCGCGATCGCTCCCGCCATACAGGAGGGGCCGGGCTAGGTCTGGCAATTGCAAAGGCGATCGTACAGGTACACCAGGGAACAATTCAACTACAAAGTGAACCAGGAAAAGGAAGTACTTTTACTATTCGCTTACCCTTGCTGCCCCCCCTACTGACTGAGTTTATGGATGAATCTGAGCGATCACACTGACCCCAATTTATGGCGATAGCTTGAAATGACCCCCAATTTTCGGACAGGAGGCTAAGAGTAGTATCCTTGTTCTTAAAAGGGGTAAATATGGCAGCAAA
>JAIMBL010000111.1 GCA_023511615.1 Leptolyngbyaceae cyanobacterium HOT.MB2.61 | reverse complement strand
TCTGCGTTTCAGTCAGTTTCAACTGACTTTAGCTTTGAGCCAGAACTTTAGTTCTGAGCTTATTTCAGTGCCATTCACCCTATTTTAAGTATTTGTTAGCCATTCTTCTAAGTCAGCCAGACTGGAAAAATTGAGGAGAGCTTCACCTAAAGCTCCCAGTCGGAGGAGAGATAACTGATCGATTTGCGATCGCCCACTTCCGGCAATTCCCCAACCCGCCGGTTAAGTTGGCGCAGGACGAGCGATTTTTCGCCCTGGCGAATGCCTTCTTCTCTACCTTCTTCTCTAGTCCGCTGCTCCCACTCCAGGTAAGCCCGAGATAAACTCGCCATCAGATCACCTTCCGTCGTATCAATTGTGCCACTGACTTCCAGAGTAATTCGCCAGTTCACCAACAATTGTAAAACCCGGTTCCGTCTTGGGTCATCCCCTGGCAGTGCAATCACTTCCTCAATCGCCTGTTGTTGAGTGGTATTCCGTTCCAGTATCCTCAGCCACAGGGTCTCTTCATCTGGTCATCCTACCATTGCAACCCCTGGAAAAAGGGCGTTGCTGAAAAGCAGGATGAATTGAAACGAAGTTTCAAGCATCCAGCACCTTTTTCATCTCGAGATTCAGCAACGCCGGAAAAAGAATTTGGGTGAGAATTAGTTGCCGCCAAAATTCATGAGCTTAAAGAACCCATAATTCTTCACGATTTGTCCTGAAAAGGTGAGGCCAGGACAGAAGAGAGGGATAGGTTTTGCCTTTAAACCAAATGACAAACCATGTTAGCTAGTATCCATTTTTCCTCTTTGCAAAATAGACAGAACTGGCAAGGAAACCGGATTTGCCGGGGTGTCCCCTACCATTTTCTGAAGTTATGAAGATCCGGTTTGCGTTTGTCAATGGTATCTGGCAACTATGCATGGTAGTTGCTGCTTTTCAGCAAGAGCAAAAGAGCAATCCTGGTGCTGCTTACAAGGATTACTTAATTCTCTATAGCCGTAAAACGGCAAATTTAGAACTGATTCAATTTGTAAAAACCGTCAGTGAGCAGTTTTGGCATTGGCATGGTGTTGTTTGGGTTGATTGGACAGTCACTGATTGGAATCAAAACCTTGCTAAGGACCGGCATTCACCTGTTCAGCAGATCCTAACTACATTCAATCTTTCTCATACTTCTCAGGTTGATGAGATCTGGTTGTGCAAAATCCAATTCTTGGCTGAGCGACTATGTGCTGATATATTTTCTAGAGCAACTATTTTTCTATATGAAGATGGGTTGCACACCTACGCTCCAATAAAGCATCTGGTTGAACTTCCTTCTGTTAACTTATTGGATCTCAGAGCAACACTGATTAACTACAAAAACCTTCTTCAGAAATGGTTCTCAAACCAGCTTGAGTGGCAGCATCAGGGTGTGAAACGAAGCCATATTCGCAGAATTAAAACATTCTACTCAGTTATAGGGAAGCAACTTCCGATTCCTTCTGTCCTCCAAAATACTGACTTGAAAGTTGTAGATCCTTCTCTATTACAAACCTTCTTTTCAGATCTGTATGACCGGCTGCAATGCCAGTTTGCTCTAGAAGCAGCTTCTGGAAAAAAGAATGCTCTTTTATTGGGGTCCAACCTCAGTCATCTTCAGTCCTTTCCAAGGCAGCATGAGGTTGCTGCTTTCGCTACTGTGATTCGGAAATTAACCGATCAGGCGTACGTCATCTACTGGAAAGAACATCCCCGCAACAAGAAACCCCTCTTTGAGGACCTCAAGGAAATGGTGTCTTCTGATAATTTGGTGTACCTGTCAGGAGAACAGAAGATTCCTATTGAAGTTCTGGTTTCTGAAAACAAAGTTGACCTGTGTTGCTCTACGCTCAGCAGTTCCCTGTTCTACTTGAAACAAATTTATGGCATTAAAACAGTAACCTGTGTAAGACCTTTACTGCCTTACCTCAAGGGAGATTTTCTCAGGCTATCAGAACTAACTCTGGCCCATATTGAGGAGGCTGACCAATGAACCGGAACCTTCGCGATCGCCCCCTCATCTCTGTCTTGCTTCCTTTCTATAACAGTGAAAGGTATCTGGAAACGGCGATAGAAAGCATTCTGAACCAGACCTATCGTCACTTTGAGTTATTGCTGTTGGATGATGGTTCTACTGATTGCAGTTTTGTAATTGCCCAAAAGTATGTTCTGCGTGATCCCAGGGTTCAGTTTTATCACCATCCCAATATGGGCCTATGTAGAACATTACAAAAGGGAGTAGGTCTGGCAAAGGGCAAGTACATTGCCAGGATGGATGGGGATGATATCGCCGAACCCAAACGGTTTGAATTACAGGTAGAGTATCTGGAACAACACCCTGATTGTGTTGCTTTAGGGACTGCTCTAACAGTGATTGATCCGGATGGTGATGTGTTGTGTACACCCGCTATTACTCAGGAGCATGATCAGATTGTTCAGGAATTGCTGGAGTGGAAGGGGGCACGCATCTGTCATCCGACAGTCATGATGCGAACAGACGCGGTGAGAAAAGCAGGAGGTTACACACAGGAGTATCATTTTGAAGATGTTGATTTGTTTCTAAAACTGGCGAAACATGGCAGGCTAGCAAATTTGCCAGAACGACTCCTTCAATATCGCTGGCATATTGGCAGCATTTCCCATACCCGCAATCAGGTAAGAATCGGGGAGATTAAGCAACAGATTTATCAGCGGGCGATCGCAGATCTTCAATTATCCCCAGGCGATGATGCAAAAGATCTCTCATCCTTGAATTCTAAAGAACCTGTCCAACTCAATGCCTCATCTCAAGCCTGTGATCCGGAGTATGAAGCCTATTGCCGATGGTGTTTAACTGCTCGTAAATTTGGCTTTTACAGCACCAGTTTCAAATATCTTTCGAGACTCTTAAAGAACTACCCAATGACTCCCAAAACCTATTGGGTAATACTTAATTTCACGTTAGGAGAAAAGCAGGGAAGCGCCATTTGGAACTCGTTAATTTCAGCTAAGCAAAAACTTCTGAATATCCAACAATTCATGTCTAAGACTTAATCTTTATTGGTTTCGGGTTTACGAATGAAAATTGCAGTTTTTGGCTACTACAACCAATTAAATTACGGGGATGATCGATTGGGTCAGGCGCTGGTTCATGCCTTGTATCCCCACAGAGTTGTGTTATTTCCTCACCATGAGAACCCACCACCAATGAACTGGTTTGATTTTATCCTGATTGGAGGTGGTGGTTTAGTTTGGTCAAGAACAGGAATTTGGTCAGACATTACTCGGTGGTTAACGAAGAGTCAGAAGCCGTTTGGTGTCGTCGGTCTAGGAATTAATGAATTAAACGATGACTTAAAGCCTGATCTTTTGTGGCTGGTTGAACACTCCAAACTATTTGTTGTTCGAGATCGGAAAAGCCATCAACTGTTGGACTATCACCCTAAAGTGAACGTTCTCCCAGATTTGACCTGGATGATTCCCTATTCTCCAAGGACAGAAGTCCCTCAGAATGATGCGATCGCTGTCAGTCTGGCATCCAGGCATCCTCAAGGGTATGATCCAACAGCCTGGGGAAAGATCATTCTAAGTATTAGCGAAGTAGTGCCTTTCCCACTTAGATTTGCGCCTTATTGTGAATCAGATATTTTTCATAAGCTTGGATTTGAAAAGGTTCCCCCAGAGTTTTCAATTAAACCACTTTATGAATGCCCATATCTGATTGGAACAAGGTTCCATTCAGTAGTATTTGCTCTCCAAATTGGAACACCTTTCATTGCAATCCTCTATGACGACAAAGTGAGAAGGCTTTTGGATGACAATGATCTTCTAGACCTGGGTATAGGAACATTTGATTTTGATAAATTGTCATCTAAGTTAGCTTACCTTAAAGAGAACACTCACAGTATTTCAGAGCGTATTGAGAAGGTCGGCAGCCAGCTCAAAGCTGATGCAGAAAAATTACGCCAATTACTGAATTCAACTGTTCAGGAAGTGAGTCAATCAATCCCAATTAAAAAGCAAAGTTTTTTGCAAAGAGTAAGAAGGCCATCATGATGGTGGCTATCATTTCTGCTTGGTTAAAAGAATTGTATCAGTAGATATCCAACTCTCGATCAGAAGGATAACCCATGAAGATTTGCTTATTTGATCCAGGAATTGAAAATCATGATGGCTCCTATAGTTCAAATCTGGGCGACCTCATTATTCAGGAGGCTGTCAATCGAGAACTGAATGAAATTTTCGAAAATCAAGAAATTATTCGATTCTCAACTCACTCCTTCCTGCAACCAGAACACCTTAAGGTGATTCGAACCTGTCCATTCATTATTGTAGGAGGTACTAACTTACTTTCATCCAATATGGATCAGTACAGACAATGGAGACTTTCTCTTCGACATGCACTTAGAATTCAGAGAGCGATCTTATTTGGTGTTGGCTGGTGGCAGTATCAAGAAGATCCTAACTTATACACAAAGTTCTTCCTGAAGACAGTCTTATCCAGAAAGTTAAATCATTCTGTTAGAGATCGCTACACATTGAAGAAGCTGCAAGCGATTGGAATCAACAATGCTATAAACACAGGTTGCCCTACTATGTGGCCTCTTGCTGGTATTCGTTCTGAAGAATTCCCGCGTGAAAAATCTAGCAATGTGTTGGTGATGCTGACCGATTATAAGAAAAAGCCTGAGTTAGACAGAAGATTGTTAGAGCTGCTACGTGCCAAATATACAACCGTCTATGTCTGGCCCCAAGGCAGAGGAGATAAACAGTATGCTCTGGATCTGGGTGTTTCAGTTACTCTGCTGGAGCACTCTCTATCATCTCTAGACCAGTTCATTCATTCTGGTACTCCATTTGATTACATTGGCACAAGACTCCATGGGGGTGTGCGCTGCCTTTGTGCCAGAAAGCGATCGCTGATTCTAGAAGTTGATAATCGGGCAAAAGAAATTGCCCAGGATACTGATTTGCCAACTGTTGAGAGAGATAATCTTGACTACATTAGTCAATGGATCGATGGCAGTTCGATACCTCAAATAAAGTTGAACATGGAAGCTATCCAACAATGGAAAAATCAGTTTCTCAACGTAATTAGTAAAGCTATAAATGTGGCCTGAATCAGGAGGTTTTATGCTCAAACCCATCAAGGCTTCTCTACGTCAACTTATCGACAGGCGAAATCGAGAACTTCTCAGCATTGCACAAAAAGTTAATAATGATCGTCTTAGCTATTTGGGAGTCAGTGCACTTTACGATCTGGCAGAAGTTGTCAGGAAAAGCGAGCGGAAAAATATTAAAGGTGCCATCGTTGAAACGGGATGCGCTCTTGGAGGGTCTTCAATTGTACTTGCCTATTCAAAAGCACAGCAAAGGGAGCTTTTTGTGTATGACGTTTTTGGTATGATACCTCCTCCTTCCAGTAAAGATGGTCAGGATGTTCATAGCCGCTATGAGGTGATTTCCAGTGGAAGTTCATCTGGGATTGGTAGTGATCAGTACTATGGTTACGTCGAGAACTTATATCAGAAAGTTGTAGATAATTTTACTTCCTATGGCTTTGACTTGATCAGAGATAAAATTCATTTAATCAAAGGACTTTATCAGGAAACATTAAATATCAGTTTTCCTGTTTCCCTGGCCCATATCGATTGTGATTGGTTTGATTCTGTTCTGCTATCGCTACAAAGAATTGAGCCTAATTTAGTTTCTGGTGGGACATTAGTAATCGATGACTATTACACCTACTCCGGATGCAGGGATGCTATCGATGAATATTTTAAGAATAGGAAAGATGAATTTCTATTTATTCAGAAAAGCAGACTACACATTGTTAAAAAGTAGATTCGATGAGTCAGGATTGTCTTCCAGGGGGATTTAAGCCTTTGTTATGAACGTTTTGCAAATTAATCAATTTGATTTTTTTGGTGGAGCTGCGATCGCCGCTTATCGGCTCCACCAGGGTTTCGTTGCCAAAGGCTTTAGCTCAAAACTTCTGGTTGGCTCTGCTAAAACGGGCAGTCGTGCAGTAGCGGTCATCCCTCGGAAATACCGTCTGGAAAACCAGCTGTCTCGCCTGACATCCCCTACTGGGCTCAACAATATTAACCTCCTGGGATCTTTTGACATTCCAAAGCATCCCTACTATCAGGAAGCGGATGTTCTCAACTTTCATAACTTACACAATGGTTACTTCAACTATTTAGCGCTTCCTTCCCTGACAAAAAACAAACCCGCTATTATCACCCTCCACGACATGTGGAGCTTTACAGGTCACTGTGCTTATAGCTTTGACTGCGATCGCTGGAAAACAGGTTGTGGAAAGTGCCCCTATCCTGACGTCTATCCACCCATTTCAAAAGATTGTTCTCACCTGGAATGGAAGTTAAAAGACTGGGTCTACAGCCGTTCTCGTTTAACAGTTGTCACTCCAAGCAAATGGATGACTGAACAAGCGCAACAAAGTATGTTGAAGCGCTTTTCGATCCATCACATCCCCAATGGAATTGATACAGAAGCCTACCAACCCCTCGATCCAGACATCTGTCGGGAAGCACTTGGGATTCCAGGCAACAAAAGAGTCCTCATCTTTGGTGCACAACGCCTGACCGATTCTCGCAAAGGCGGAAATTCTTTACTGGAAGCCCTGCAAAAACTACCTGACTCGATCAAAGCTGAGATCATTTTGCTCACGTTGGGGGAGGGCAGTGAGGGAATTTCAACAACGGTAGGGATGCCCGTTTTCAATCTGGGCTATGTCAGTAGCGATCGCCTCAAAGCCATTGCCTACTCCGCCGCCGATTTACTGGTTTTCCCAACCCGTGCGGATAATTTACCCATTGTTTTGCAGGAGAGTATGGCCTGTGGCACTCCAGCAGTTTCCTGCAAAGTTGGTGGGGTGCCTGAATTAATTCGTCCCGGTGTGACTGGATATCTGGCAGAACCCGGCAACTCTGTTGATTTATGCCAGGGCATTCTGGAACTACTGGAAGATCACGCCCTTCGCGATCGCTTAGGTCAGCAGTGTCGTGAGATTGCCATTCAAGAATACTCACTAGAACTTCAAGTAAAGCGCTACACAGACTTATACCAGCAAGTAATAAGGCAGTTTTCCTGATGCTTTTGAGGAATGACGATGCAACTTGATCCTGTACTTCTACTCAAGGATGTGACTAATCCATTGCTGAATGAAGTTAGCCAGAAGTGGTTAGACTACAACCAATCCCTGGTAGATAAATTAACAGATGCTTCTAAATACCCTCGCATCAGCATCGTCACACCTAGCTACAATCAAGGGCAATTTCTTGAACAAACGATTTTGTCAATACTGTGGCAGGGCTATCCTAACCTTGAATACATTATCATTGATGGAGGCAGTACCGATAACTCGGTTGAAATCATCAAGAAGTACCAGAACTACTTAGCCTACTGGGTTAGTGAGCCAGATCGGGGGCAAAGCCAGGCGATTAATAAGGGCTTTGCTTGTTGCACTGGCGAAATCATGGCATGGCTGAATAGCGATGATCTATATCTCCCTGGCGCTCTGTATCATGTCGCTGCACTATTTATGCAAAAGAAAAAGGTAGACATTGTTACAGGGGGCTGGATTTCTTATAAACATGAGACTGAAGAATTTTTAGGAATACGAGCCTGTGGAGTGGGTGTCCATCCAACAATGGCTGTTATGCTGGCCCATCAAGCATACCTGGGTCAACATTCAACATTCTGGCGCAGAAAGGTTTGGGAGACAGCAGGACCACTCTTAGAAGATTTGCACTTTGCCATGGATCACGATTTCTTTTTGAAGTGCTGTGATCATCGTTTCAAGTTTAAACTCACCTCCTTCCAATTGGCGGCCTTTCGTCGATATTCTGACCAGAAAACAGGGGCATGGCAAAAATATGCCAGCGAAAGTGAAGCAAGTATTCGGTTATACATACAACGACCTGAATGGCAAAATCCTCTTGGAAAGCTAAAGCTACAAATTGCAAAGAAGTTGGTTTCAGTGGCGCATCATCGTAATACGCATCCTCGTTTAGGTCTGGTTCCCCAGTATGACAAAGAATTGATCGGGAAATGGCTGGCTGATCTGCGTCAGGTTTGTGAGAAGAACACAGTTATTGAGCAATAAGGAACATCGATTTATGTCACTGGGTTCTCTGGTGCTCAAGCTTCGGCAAAAATATCAACACGGTCTACCCACTGCCTACTATCGAGATACAGTAAGAAACCGTATTTTAAACACAAAACCTATCACGAGTACTACAGATAAAACCTGTGAGATCCATGTCTTTACCTGTTCTCAAGATTGGCTAAATCTAATTTGGGCACTCAAATCCTTTTATCACTACTCCCAGCGTCGCTACGCTCTATGCATCCATGATGATGGAACACTGACCGAAAGCGATCGCACGATTCTGCAACATCACTTTCCGGATGCCCGCCTGATTGAGCGGGATTGTGCCGATCGCCACGTTCTGGAGACTCTACGAAACTACCCTCGCTGTCTGGAGTTCCGCAAAACCAATCACCTGTCACCGAAGGTGTTTGATTTTCGGGAGTATCTGGAGAGCGATCGCATGTTGCTACTGGACAGTGACGTTCTCTTCTTTGCAGAGCCAACAGCACTCCTGCAACGCATTGAAGACCCCAACTACCACTTCAACACCGTAAACGGTGATGTTGCCAGTGCTTACACAGTAGAACCCGAAGTGGTCAAAGCTCAATTAGGATTTGAAGTCATTGATCGATTTAATTCTGGTCTGGGTTTGATTCACAAACAATCCATGCAACTCGACTGGATCGAAGAATTCCTCAGTTTGCCCAACATCATTGGTCATTTCTGGCGAATTGAGCAGACCCTTTACGCACTTTTCAGTTCCAAATATGGCGCAGAACTATTGCCTCCTGAATACGATGTACATCTAGATGGCGACATCAATGGTTCACCCAGTCGCCACTATGTTGGTAAAATTCGACACCTGATGTATCGCGAAGGTATCCGACATCTGGTTAAAACTGGCTTTTTTAGGGAACTGCGGTGATGGCTACCATCCGGATTGGTGCTCCAACGATGCACGTATTCATGACGCCCGACTACCGGGTTGATAACCCCTATCAAACTCTGTTGACACAAGCACTGGAGGCAGAAGGGGCCGATGTGCAATTTCCAGTGGGTTACCGACGTGTGTTTCCCATTTTTCGAGCAATAAAATCCAGTGCGGCTCCAATTGATGTCTTACACCTCCACTGGCTGAATCCGTATCTGAAAGGAAGCAATTGGTTGGTTCGCTGGATCTATACCCTCAAGTTTTTGGTAGATGTCCTGATAACAAAACTGTCAGGTGTAAGAGTGGTATGGACTGTCCACAATGCTCGCTCTCACGAAGCGCTCTTTCCAGCCCTGGAACTATGGGCACAGCAAACCCTTGCCAAACTGTCAGACAGGCTAATTGTCCATCACAATGCTGCCATGGATGAAATTGTTCCAATGTATCGATTCTCACCGGCTAAAGTGAGTGTCATTCCTCATGGTCACTATCGCAACAATTATGGTCCAGCAGTTGATCCACAGTTTGCCAGAGAAATGCTAGGGCTTCCCACAACAGGGCGGATTTATCTGAATTTAGGGATGCTTCGTCCTTACAAGGGTGTTGAAAATTTGCTGAACCTCTGGCAAACCCATGCAGACCTGATGGCAGGACATACTCTGTTGATTGCAGGAAAACCGCTTGACGAAGCCTACAAGCAACATTTGGTGGAACAAGCTAGCCAGATCCGGGGAGTATTGATCCACCCTGTATTTGTTGAAGACAGTCAAATCCCACTTTATTTTAGTGCCGCCGATGTTGTTGTGCTGCCATTCGAGCGAATTTTGACCTCTGGTAGTTTACTGCTGGCTATGTCCTATGGCAAACCCATTATTGCTCCTCGCACAGGTGGTATTGCTGAGACTTTAGGGAAAGCGGATGAGTTACTTTACGAACCAACTGACGAACAGGGTCTTTTGTATGCATTTAAACAAAGTATGCAGACAGACCTGAATGAATTAAGTGAGTTAGTTAACAAAGAGTGCGATCGCCTGGATTGGGCAGCGATCGCCCACAAAACCCATCAGCTTTATCGGGATGTCCTGACGTCAGGGGGAACTTCATCATGACTCAACACGTGGGGATTTGGGCAGCCAGCGTCGAGTTTCAAACTTACACTATCGCCAGGGCAGCAACATCTTGCAGTTGTCCAGTTTTTGTGATCACAGCTCCTAAAGATAAGATTGCCCATTTTGGTCATTCGCTGTACTATGACAAACTCAAAAAACTTCCCCACGTCAAAGTCCTAAATAGTTGGGATGGTCTTCATCTGGACTGGCTTTATATTCAAATCAGTTCTGATTTGCCAAGAGGTGAATTAGCAGAAGCTGTTAAACATTCCCGCCATATTGGGCTGTTTTCTAGTTGTGGTAAAACTTCTTTCAGTAAAACACTGCTGAGTCAGGTTAAAGAAGTCATCAAATACTTTCCCGTCACCCTGAAAGCAGAACGAGTATTTCTGGCAGATGGTTTTTACCCAACGGATTTATATAGTATTTGGGCAAAACGCTACTTGATGGGAATCGATGTCCATTCCAATTTTTTAGATAATCCTGATTTGTTACTCAAAATGTTTGCATTTGAGTGGAAGCCTGAAGTCACTCGAAAGTATCGGTTGAACTTTATTGGGAATCGAAAACCTCAGTTTAGAACTGAATTAATTAATACCATCAAGTCCTATCTTATTAGCCAAAATCTATGGAATTCATCTGAGTACCTGTGGATTGAGTACGGGGATGAGCCAGGCGAGAAGCGTGGTGTTCCTCCGGCTGAATTTATTCACTACCTGACCGAGTCTGATTTCACATTGTGTCCTCCCGGTTATGCAAAATTAACCCATCGAGTGATAGAAGCACTGGTTAGAGGCAGCATCCCTGTCCTCCATACTGAAGAACTGGAACTATATGACAGCCACCTGCAGGACCAGATCAACTGCCTTGCAGTCCATCATAGCAATTGGGTAAAGGCGATCGACCAACTCATCCATATGCCTGAGTCCAAAATTGTTCAAATTCGTTCCAGCATTCTGGCTATGAAGGAAGACATCCTTTCTAACGAAGCATTCTCTAGAAAACTAGGCACCAAGATGGGACTTGTCTATGAACCCTAAAGTCAGCATTCTCATTCCCTGTTACAACGCCGATCGCTGGATTGCTAAAGCAATTGAAAGTGCATTGAACCAGACCTATCCCCATAAAGAAGTTATCGTTGTCGAAAATGGTTCAACCGATCGCAGTCTGGAGATTATCCAGAGTTTTGGTAATGCAATTCGCTGGGAAACTGGACCGAATAGAGGGGGGAATGCTGCCCGTAACCGTTTGCTCGAACTCAGTACAGGCGAGTGGTTGCAATACCTGGATGCTGACGATTATTTGCTTCCTGGCAAAGTTGAGAATCAGGTTCGTTTTCTGTCCCAATCGCCCCATGTAGATGTCGTCTATAGCCCCAGTATTTTTGAGTATTGGACCGGTGACAATGCTCGGCAAGAAATCCTGCCGATTCCTCAACCTCATGACCCCTGGATACTCCTTGCCCGCTGGTACTTACCCCAGACTGGCAGTCCTCTCTGGCGAAAACAGGCCGTTGTGGATGTGGGTGGATGGAAAGTTGACCAACCCTGCTGTCAGGAGCATGAGTTATATTTGCGGCTGTTGAAAGCTCAAAAACAATTTGAATACTTCAGCGAGCCTGGCTCCGTTTATCGCCAGTGGAGTGAATCAACCGTTTGCAAACGGGATAAGTCGGAAACTTATCGCCAGCGGTTAGCCATTCTTGATCGCGCAGAACAGCATTTACAAGGGATTGATGAACTGACTCCCCCCCGACAAAATGCGATTAATCAGGCTCGATTTGAGTGTGCCCGGATCATCTGGTTGTCGAACCCAACCTGGGCAGACCAGATTATTGCCAAAATTCATGCGACTGAGAAGAATTTTGTTCCAGGCGGTCATGCAGCTCCAGCCAACTATCGCCTGACCTATCGGTTGTTTGGGTTTGGTGTGGCTGAAGCGATCGCTAAAGCCAAACGAGATTTTCAGAATGCGATCGCTCAACTTAAAACGAGCCCTTTCTTAAAGCAAGCTTAAGCAAATGGTTCAAATACTCCCCATCTCTGCCCTAGTGCCAACCCGCCACCGTCCCGCTGCTTTTGCCCGAACGCTGCAAAGCCTTGCCCAGCAATCAGTCCAACCGATTGAAATGATTGTCGTAGACGGTTCTGATGATGATGATCAGACTCAAATACTTTGCCAGAACCAGATTCCTGGGCTAATCACTCAGATCCAATACTACCGGGCAACTGAGATTGGGGCTGCAACCCAGCGCAACCAAGCGATCGCCCATGCCACCCAAGACGTGATCTGGCTCATGGATGATGATATTCTGCTGGAGCCTGACTGCCTGAAGCGCCTTTGGGACGCCTTACAGAGCGACCTGCAAATCGGTGGAGTAAGTGCCATGATTACCAATCAGCGTTACCTGCCCCCCGGACCCATTAGCCGTGCTTTGTTTCAGTTTTTACACGGTCAACCCGAAACCAGCTACGCCGGGAAGTGCATTGGTCCGGCACTGAACCTGTTGCCCGAAGATAACCCCAATTTGCCAGAAGTGGTACCCGTAGAATGGTTGAACACAACCTGCACACTCTATCGTCGGGAGGCATTGCCGCAGCCACTCTTTTCCTCCCACTTTACGGGCTATTCCCTGATGGAAGATGTGACCCTATCCCTTATGGTCGGGAAGCAGTGGAAACTGGCAAACGCTCGCACTGCCAGAATCTTTCACGACAGCCAACCGGGAGATCACAAAAATCACTCTGGAGTTTTGGCAACTATGAGCCTGATTAACCGCCACTACGTCATGACGCAAATTCTGGGGAGGCGATCGCCCAGCGACTACATCAAACTCATCGTGCTGCAACTTTTTGAAGTGGCAGCATTGCTCCAATCTTTAAAGGGATGGCGATCGCTGCCCGCTGTTATTGTTGGGAAAGCTGAGGCCGTTGCTCAAATTATGGCTTCAAAATCACTCGGCAATGGTACTTAATTTTGCTCTTTTAACCAGGTTTCTAAATCAGACAAGTTGGTGAAGTCCAGCAGCGCTTCACCTAATGATTCCAGTTGAGGCAGGGAGAGGGGATCGATCTTTGCTCTCATCCCATCGGGCACTTCCCCACCCGACGGGAAAGTAACCGGAGAACCAATGATCGGGCTTCTTGCTGAGATCCCTGTTCGAGCCCTTGCTGAAGTCCTTGCTGAAGTCCTTGCTGAAGTCCTCGTCCTAAACCGTTCTTATGCCCCTCTTCAAAGCCTATTCTCTCCACACTACTAAGATAAGGCATTCGACGCTCCTCCTCGTAAACCTTTAACTCTTGCCAGAACTCACGATCCAATCCTTTTGGTAAGATCATAACCCAATCTATAAAGCGGAACAGATTCAAAATTTCCCGTCGTTCATAACCTCTCTCGTACAACTTTCGAATCAGGGTTAACTTCCAGGTTTTGCGCTGTTGGGAGTTGCGTCGAGTTTCCTGCGCCTTTAAGTGTGCCATCACTACAACAGCGAATAGATTAGAATTGCTCTCCAATTCTGGCCAAAGTTGCCGGTAATCCAGCAACTTCACTATTCCAAACCGAAACAGAATCTCTGTATCAGGACTGCTGAAGTGATATTGATTCGGTCGCCATCTGGCCTGACCACAAAGGATGGCCAGACTGGTTGCATGGCTGTGAAACTGGTCAAAGATGCGTAAATGATAGACCAGCGTTCGCTCAGGGAAATGGGTTTCTGGTTTAGCCTAGATCTCAATGTGTACCAGTAACCATAGTTCTTGTCCTTGTTTGAGCCAAACTTTTACTAATTGATCAGCATAGCGTTTTCCGATTTCTGCTTCTGGCGCGATCTGTTGGAATTCTTTGTCAAGAAACTCATAGCGGCGACTCCAATCAATTTCCGCTGCTGTTTCAGGAAAGAAAAACGCGATCGCCTCTTGAAAAGACTGGCGCAAAATATCCTTCCAGGGGGAATCATGATCGGAATGGAGCGTAGACATTTTCAAAAGTGTCACAATGGGTAATAATACCGTAACTAGAGCTGGTAGCGCGAAGGATATCCTGGAGGATGCAGTTGCAATTGGATATCTATCGATGCAGTTGCAATTGGATATCTATCAAAGCTTTTCAATTTTCAAAAAACACCAATCGAACCTGACAATCACCCAGCATCAATAAAGGGAAGGGGACGCTTGCTTGTGTTCGAATCTACGGTCGTCATCCGTAGCAAAGCGATGATATGGTCCCACTGCCGAATCCAGAGCTGGCTAATAGCTGGGTAAAGGTGATCCTATCTTGGCAGCAAAGGCATTAAGGGCAGCCTCTGCCTCTGCAGGGTAGCCGCTTAATAATCGGTTTCAGTTCAGCGGCAACGGCTTTGCTGTCTTTCCAGGGAACGGAACGCAGGCAATTGCGAATCAGATGCACGATACACAGTTGAACCATCCACTCATCCCTCCTGTCGCCTGTTGCCTGCTGTCTGTTACCCTTTGCCTCTTTCATCCGGATAGCGCTCAGTTTTCCTGGAATAGCTAAACGGACTTATTCATAATGATTGGCGAATGCGTCGGGCGATCGCAGGAATTAAAAGCCGTTGGCGAAACCTCTATTACCGTAAGCTGGGCGTCAGGCTACACGGCTATGTCTGGATGCGAGAAATTGAGATTCCACGCAATTTCAGTGATATTGAATTGGAGGGTGGCTGCTCTCTTGATCGGGGAGTGGTTCTTCTGTGCAGTGGTGAACCATTACCCCATCCCAAAATTCGCATTGGTACCCGCACTTACATCAACCGCAACACCTTTCTCGATGCCACATTGTCGCTGGAGATTGGTAAAGAGTGTGGAATTGGTCCTGGTTGCTATATCACCGATCATGATCATGGAACTGACCTGGCTTTTCCTCCCCTTGGTCAGCCAATGGTTTCCTCGCCAACTCGAATTGGCGATCGCGTCTGGATCGGTGCCAATGTCACTGTTCTTAAGGGAGTAAAAATTGGTGATGATGCGATCATCGGAGCAGGGAGCGTTGTCACAAAAGACATTCCAGAACGGGCGATCGCCGTTGGAGTACCCGCTAGAGTAATTAAGTTCCGAAAAGCCCGTGAATTGGTGCTAGAACATTCATGATTACTGAACAAACATTATCAGCGTGGGTTTCGATTGGTATTACGACTAAAAACCGCTGGCATGATCTCAAGATCACGCTGGAAAAGTTGGTGCAAATTAAGTTGAGGACTCTTCCAATTTTAATTATTGATGATGGTTCCGATGAACCCTGTCCCTTTAACTTTAATGGTTTTCCCCTGAACATCCAACTGAAACGGTTTACATCATCTAAAGGTTTGATTGTCCGCCGTAATCAACTAGCACGAGCGATGCAAACCAAATATTATCTTAGTTTGGACGATGATTCTTTTCCAGTTTCTGGATCGTTGTTAGAAGCAGTCACTTTCGCTGAATCTCGCAGCGATTTGTTTTGTCTTGCGTTTCCGGTGTATAACCCGGTGATGGGAGTTTATCAAAGTCAGTCCCGTCAGAAAACCCCCTACCAAGTGCGTCACTTCATCGGTTGTGGGCATCTCATCCATCGTCCCCATTTTTTGAATCTGGGAGGATACCGGGAAGAATTGGTTCATCAGGGGGAAGAAATGGAAATTGCTGCTAGAGCATTTCAGCGGGGCCTGTATTGCTATCACTTCCCTGGTTTTGAAATTCATCATGTGGCCTCTAATTCAGGCCGAAACTGGCAGCGAATGGACTTTTATGGGGCACGTAACAATGTGCTCTGGAATGATTGGTTTGTGCCTCGATCGCTCAAGCCAGTCAAGCAAAGCCGTACGCTTGTATCCCGTGTACTTCACTCCATTAAAGTTGGTCGTCTCGGTCAAATTAGGGGAGAACTTGCCGGGCTAAGCGCAATTCCAAAATACAAAGATAAACGCGAATCCATGTCTTTAGAACAGTTCCGCCAGTGGCAACACTTACCTGAAAGCTGAATGTCACTGACTTAGACCTCTTCCATCATTTAAGCAGAGTTATGGAAGAGGGGGAGGGGAGGAATTTAAATTCTCTGCAATCGTCCAATCAAATTCACTTTACCTGCTGAATCGGCTTTGAGCACAGCGGAATCGCCCGATCGCGGCACAACTCCAGTCAATGTCGTGATATTGATAGCTTTACGCAGGTGCGTTAGGACATTGGAATGAGAGAGGGAGTAGGGGCTTTGCCCCCAGCCAGGGGTTCCACCCCTGCACCCCGTCCTAACCACAATGACTACCGCTATACCTGGTGAGTCACCAGAATCA
>JAIMBL010000110.1 GCA_023511615.1 Leptolyngbyaceae cyanobacterium HOT.MB2.61 | reverse complement strand
GCGAATACCCAGGAAGTTGATGGGGGTTAAATTTTGAGGGTCTGCGACCCGTCAAAATTTTCCTGGCGGAACACTAGTGAACCAGGCGCTCTAAGTAGCGCTCGATCAGCAAGATAGCGACAATGTCATCGATTGGGCGGGGAATGCGACGCAGTGCTTTGGGGATCAGTCGATAGATGCCTTTGGGGGGATACATTTTCCAGTAGCGATCGCGTGCTTCCAGGCTGCTGTAGCGCTCATCTGCTAACACAACCCGCAGAGGATCCTCAAGCTCAGTTGTCAGCCGTTGTTTCCAATGTTTGGCGGTAGTCTGATCACCCATGACGACCATCGAGATTGGAAACTGTCGGCGTAGGGTTTGGATAGTGGTAATTGCTGACTCTGTAGCCACGACCTCGTGATGACACAAAGTGCGGTCAACCCCCATAACCGCTAAACCACACTTACGGCGACCAGGGTCAAATCCCAAAAGAACAGGCTGATCGGACTTTGGGGAAGAACTAGAGTGCATGGGACTACAGTATATATCAAGCAGGTTCACGACTCTTAATTAACGGTACCTGTATCTGGATGATTTGTTCTAAATAAGACCTTGCCATTCTGGGTTGCCAGTAAATCGATTTTGAGGGGGCCCGAAACGTTAGTGACCTCTGCTGCAACAGCTTTCAAATCTACCATCTGGTTATATTGCTTCAGTTGACTGATAAAGGTAATCACATCCTGAATTCGACCGATTTCAACGGAATCGGTCAAGATTCCCAGGCTACGAGCCCGGAAGTTAGCGGCGGCAATGAGCAAATTAATTCGTTGTTGAATCTGCTCATCTGTCATCTGGGAGGGATCAATGGTGGTAGCGGCCACCACATCTCCCGCCAAAAAGATGGATCGGTTGGGTACCGCGTCCGCAAAGACTTGAATGGGAGTTTCACCCACCAGATAATTGGCAGCCGAAAAAATTCTGACAACGTAATCCTTTCCATCGTCAATGCGGCTGATCAACTGCTCGACCTCTGGCTTAGTAATCTGAATAATCTGGCCGCTGGTTCCGGGTCGCGTTAATCGGATAGCTGTTCGATTGGCTTCGTTTAAGAGCTGATCGACAGCCTGCTTTGCCGTTGAGGTTGATGGAATCCGCACGACTGCCGAAGCCAGAATTTGACCCCGCTGAATTGCCACATTGCCCTGGCGTAAACCCTGACGCTCTAGTTCTAATTCTTGAATTTCCCTGGCCAGGAAGGCTTGCTGGGCTTCCAGTTTTTTGACCTGAGCTTCCTTGTTTCTGATTTCCGCGTCTCTTTGGGTGATCAGCCGATTTTTTTCTACTTGCAGTTGGCGAATTTCAGCCCGCAATTGATTCTGAATTCGATTCAGTTCTGCTTCAGTGCGAGCGGTTTCTGCCTGGGCCCGGCTCCGTTCTGCGATCGCCCCTTTGAGTGCCTGGTCTGCCTCGGTGAGTTGCTGCTTCGCCCCTGTGAGTTGTTCTTTGCTTTCGGCCAGTTGTTTCTGCGCCGATGCCCGGTCAGCCCGGGCTTTTGCCAGCTCCTCCTCAGCCTGGTTTTTCTGAATCTGGGTTTGGTATAGATCCCGCCGAGTTCGCCTGATGGTTTCCTGCAACGAGTCAATTTCAAATAACCATTTGCGGAGGTACTCACTGGTGGCAAATAGAACCCCCAGGGTAGAAGCGGAGATCACCGTGCCAGTGAGAATGGTGACGAGCGTTGCCGTTTTGCGAGGGCGGAGGTTAAATAAGCTGAGACGAGCTTTGCCAATGCGGGTTCCCAGGCGATCGCCCACCGTGGCAATGACCCCCCCCAGCACCAGCACGGCCAGAATCAGAATATATCCGGTGGACATTCACACTCCAAAACGCCCTGCACTCCCGGCCACTTGCCTGTATAGCTCTACATGGGTGCGTCAGAACATTGAAATTAGCGAGGGAGCGGGGGCTTTGCCCCCAGCCAGGGGTTCCGCCCCTGCGCCCCGTCCCAACCACAACCACAATGACTACCGCTATACAGGCACACTAAAGCAAACTCAACTACAGCCTACCTCAATGTCTCTACCAGTGTAATTTGTGGCGTTGCTAATAAGGGGGACGATTTATATCGGGTGGAGTGCAAAATCCTACCGGCACGAAAAGATTTGCCAGTCACCCAGGATTGGGAAGTCTCATACCAATTCTCGATTTTGGATTTGCGATTTTGGATTGACAAACACTATAGGAATTGGAGTCTGAGTCAAGGCGCTTATGTGAACTGCTGACTTAATGTGACCGGGTTATGAACGGTAATCTTTTTCTTGTGGATGGAGATCATCCTATCCTGACGCAGATCTCCCAATAGACGGGTTACCGTGACGCGAGTAGACCCAATTGCTTCTGCGATCGCTTGATGGGATAATTTCAAATCGATTGTGATGCCATCATTGCTGGGCACACCGAAATCACGACAGAGAATCAACAAAAAACTCACCAGTCGGGAGCCCATATCCCGATGTGCCAGAGTTTCAATCATCATCTCCGTTTGCAAAATCCGGGATGACAGGCCCCGTAGCAACACCATCGACAGATCAGGGTTATCCTTTAGCGCCTTTTCCACCTGTTCGATTGGTACTGAAAGCAACTCCACAGGTGTAAAGGCTACCGCGTGGTAGAAACGATCGGACTTATGCCCGGTGATTAAGGAAAGAACCCCAAACACGCTATTTTCCCGCAGCAATGCAACGGTAATCTCTTCCCCAGCCTCGTAAACTCTGGAGAGCTTGACTGCTCCCTTAAGAAGAAAGTAGACGCGCTCTGCTGGATCACCCGGAAAGAAGATTGTTTTGCCGCGCTCAAAGGTTTCAACAATGGGTGGAAATGCTCCACCTCCCATCTGGCGGAACACAGATGCGAGTGGTTTATCTTGCGTTACTACCATATCTCCTACCTGGTGCCCAAAGAATTGCCCAGTTAACTAATGAGTAAACCCTTAAGTTAAGTGAACTCAATAAAAGATCTGTAACTTAGAACACTTAAACTTACTCGACCGCACGTTTTTGTGCCTGATGTTACATATTGGTCCGCTACAACCCTTGACTAACCGATTCCATAACCAGGGTTCAGCCTGCGCAGTCACTGCTTAAATCAGGATCCCCATTAGTTTAAGACTATCTTAGCGAGAGGTAAATTGATTTACTTACCTGTAATTTATTCGAAATCACGATTGTTGACACAAAATATCGGGTGGACTGATAAAAAGGGTGCTATCCGTTCCCATCTTTGAGTATTCTCATAAAGCAGTCACAAGCAGGTTGTGAATGGGGTCAAATGCAGAAGCTTTCTGCGTTGAAAATAGCTAACCGCCAAAAGCCAACAGCTAAGAGCCTGGTTTCATTCATACTGCGGACTCGTTCAAGCACTATGAAGGGAGCGATCGCAACTCAAATAGTGCCGCTGTAGTTGCTCTTAAAGATAGAGAGTTATGTTGAATTTGACTGGAAAAAATGCCCTGGTGACTGGCATTGCCAACAATCGTTCCATTGCCTGGGGCATTGCCCAACAACTCCACAAAGCAGGGGCCAATATTGGAGTCACCTACCTGCCCGATGAAGAACGCCGCGTCAAAAAAATTGCAGAACTGGTAGAACCCGTTCAACCATCCCTGTTTCTCCCCTGTAATGTCCAGGATGATGCCCAAATTCAAGCCACCTTCGATGCCGTTAAAGACAAGTGGGGCAGGCTAGATATTTTGATTCATTGTTTAGCATTTGCCAATAAGGAAGATTTATCAGGTAGTTTTGTAAACACTTCACGCGAAGGATTTGCGGCTGCCCTCGATATCAGCGCCTATTCATTAATCAAGCTGTGTGCCGTCGCCCAGCCCCTCATGACGGAGGGTGGCAGCGTTCTTACCCTGACCTACCTGGGAGGAGTAAAAGTGATTCCTAATTACAATGTGATGGGAATTGCCAAAGCTGCTCTGGAAATGAATGTACGCTACCTGGCATCTGAATTAGGCCCCCGAAACATTCGGGTCAATGCCATTTCTGCCGGTCCTATCCGCACCCTGGCATCCTCCGCAGTAGGCGGCATTCTGGACATGATCCACCATGTCGAAACCGTTGCCCCCCTCCGCCGAACCGTCACCCAGCTTGAAGTTGGTAACACCGCCGCCTTTCTTTGTAGTGACCTTGCAAGCGGCATCACCGGACAAATCGTCTACGTCGATGCAGGCTACGAGATTATGGGAATGACCCAAGCACAGAAAGAGTAGAGGGATGAACGAGTAGAGGGGCGGGAAGGGGAACGGGTGGGGAGTGGGGAGTTGTGAGTTTTGAGCTCCATTCGTAACTCTTCTCCCCTTCCAGGGCTATACTCATCCACTCCCGTGGTCTGTTGCCTGACACCTCACTAACGACTCTCCTAAAACCCCATCGCCCGGGCAACGGATGCCAGACTGGGCTCAATGCCCTGTTTGAATTGACTGCTGCTGTGTTTGATGGCGCAATCGGGGTCTTTTAATCCGTTTCCGGTGAGGACACAAACGACCGTAGCTCCTGGAGGAACCTGGTCTTTGACTTTCAGTAATCCGGCTACGGAAGCTGCGCTGGCAGGTTCACAGAAGATACCTTCACGGGATGCCAGGAGACGGTAGGCATTCAAAATCTCGTCGTCGGTAACAGCACTAAAGGTACCCTGACTGGCTTCCTGGGTGGCGATCGCCCGTTCCCAGTTAGCAGGATTCCCAATCCGGATAGCGGTTGCCACCGTCTCCGGATGTTCCACCGCTTTGCCCAAAATGAGGGGGGCGGCTCCTGCGGCTTGAAATCCCATCATGCGGGGAAGCTTGCTGCAACGCTGGTGCTGGTGATACTCACAAAACCCCATCCAGTAAGCCGTAATATTTCCGGCATTGCCCACGGGAATACATAACCAATCGGGCGCATCTCCCAACCCATCGACCACCTCAAAGGCTGCGGTCTTTTGGCCTTCTAAACGATAGGGATTGACCGAGTTGACCAGAGTGACCGGGTAGCTTGCAGACATTTCTCGCACAATTTCAAGCGCCCGATCAAAATTGCCGCGAATCGCCAGCACTTCAGCCCCATAAAGGAGTGCCTGGGCCAGCTTGCCCATTGCCACGTAACCATCGGGGATCAGTACAAAAGCCCGCATTCCTCCCCGCCCGGCGTAGGCGGCAGCAGAAGCAGAGGTATTGCCCGTACTGGCGCAGATTACCGCCTGTGCTCCCGCTTCCCTGGCTTTCGAGATTGCCATGGTCATGCCCCGGTCTTTGAAACTGCCGGTTGGGTTTAAGCCATCAAACTTGACCAGAACTTGCACCTGTTTGCCAATGATTTCGGAGATCGCTGGTACCGGAATCAGCGGGGTATTCCCTTCACGCAGAGTAATGACCGGAGTTTGCTCAGTCACAGGCAGGTATGGCCGATAAGCCTCAATTAATCCAGGCCAGCCCTGGTGAAAAGAGGCTGATCGGGTATTGGGCTCGGTAGGAAAGGTATGGGAAGCAGACAACGTTACAGTCACAGGAATTTTTTATGCGATCGCGTTAACCAGGGGAACCCTATTTCACCATTTGCCGACTACAATGCTGTGTTGGATAGCAGATTCTTAATGCAGAATACTCAGCATTAAGAATCTGACTTCCTTCACCAGAACTTTACATCTTCATGGTGAGATAGGTACGTTAAGTGTACCTCGAACCCTGTCGATTCCTCTCAATCGAATGTCCTGTAATGCGGATTTCCTGTAGTGCAGAAGCCTTTTTCGGATTAACCACTTCCAAAAGTGGCTCATCATGATTTATTCTTTTGTAACAATGGATTACAGTTTTTTGTAAAGTTCAGGTTAAGATACTTCTCGTGGTGTAAGTGAGTAGAAATGACCCGTCAAACATTAACAGCTGACCGTCCAACCCGTGCATCTGGCGCTACAGCACTGGTTTCTACCTCCGAAACGGTTTCCTCTGTTGATTCTCGACAGTCTCGTCTATTAGAGGCAATGAAAGCGCAGTATCGCCTTGATCAGCAGGTGAAGTTCCTGCATCTACAAGCAGAGACGGAATCTCTGCTTCAGCAGCTAAAAGCGATTAAGCAGCGGCGTCAGGCAGCAGAAATGGCCTCCGAGCAGGTTGAACAATCAGAATCCGGTAAATCAGAGCTTTAAGTCCTTCATTGCTCTTCTTGCCTGGGATCTGACCTGGACCTGAACAAACGGAATGACTTCTGATCGCGAAAAAAAAACGATTTCTGAGAGGAAGTCTAGGCTCTATACTTGGCATGGGCTTCATCCGTTGAGTTTTGGTTATGCGCTCTTTTTGGTCTGATCCTTACTTGTGGATTCACCTGGCTGGATTAGCCGCAGTTCCAATTTTTCTGGAGCTATGTCTGCTTGGTTTTGCAGTCGGCGATCCGGCTCTGCCAGTCTGGCTTGAACTACTTCTGGTATCAGTAATTGGGATTGCTCCTATCCTCTGGATGCAGTGGCAGCGACCGTTCTATATCTTCAGTCTGGTGGCCGTGGCGCTCAAGCCAGAACAACTGACTGATGATCAGCGTCGGCTGCTGACGTTGTTTAAGTCCCAGCGCAATCAAATCCTGGCAGGGGTGGTGTCTGTTCTGTTGTTTTTTGTGTTGTATCAGGTCTACCAAATTGCCCCTATTGCTGCTCCTGTGGTTCCTTTTCCAGCCGGATGGAGAGTACTGGGATTGTTGCTGGCTGGGATAGCTTTCCTGGCCGCTAACCTGTTTGCTCAGGTTCCACTAAGTGTTTTGGGAGTGATGCTGCACTCAGATTCAGTATTTGCAGCGACGGCTCCCTATCCTCTGGAACAAATTCGCTTCAGCTTTTCCCTGTTCGGCTTACAGGTTACGCGAATTTTGCCTCCAATTGTTTTGGAAACGCCGCCTGCCCCTATGGTGGCCTCTTCAGTTGCAGCAGTAGAGATGTCAACTCAGGAGCTCGATGACACAACAAATCCTGAATTGGTTAAAACAGAAGAACCTGCAGAAACAGAAGAATCGGTGGCTAATCTGGCCCATGCTGAAGAGGCAGATGAACCAGTTCAAACTCCAGAGCAAAATCTGCCTGGCTCTGGCTC
This sequence comes from Leptolyngbyaceae cyanobacterium HOT.MB2.61, assembly GCA_023511615.1. Taxonomy (GTDB): domain Bacteria; phylum Cyanobacteriota; class Cyanobacteriia; order Leptolyngbyales; family Leptolyngbyaceae; genus Leptothermofonsia. Next base: position 9,390 of record JAIMBL010000110.1, on the reverse strand, counting down.
TGAGCCGTTCTCTAACGGAAACTCGATCAGCTCTGAAGCTTCTTCTGAGGAAGACGTTTGGGATCTATAAACCTTGGGATCTATAAACCATGGGTGGTGGATTTAGGCCGCCTCGATATTACCCCAGGGTCCCTCTGGGGCGGCGGGTGGCTGCCTTTGTTACTGATTTTGGGGCGGTTTCGTTTCTCAGCCTGTTTGGTGGGGGAAATCTTTACATTCCTCTGTTTATTTTCTTCTGGTTAGGGTTGCGTGTGGCTCTCGTGGCAAGGAATCAGGGCCAGAGTCTGGGACGCTGGGCCTTTGATACCCGGCTGCTCGATCTCCGATATGGGGCAACCCCAGGGTTGATGGAACTAGTCAAACGGGAAGCGATCGCTGGGTTCGGTAGCCTGCTGGTTCTCATTGGGCTGGTCAACCTCAGTCCAACCAATGGATTCATTCTGGTTGCCCCCATTCCCCTGCTGGCTGACTGCGGACTCGCCCTTCTGGATGCGAAGAATCGGCAGGCGTTTCACGATCGCTTCGCTCGCACCATACTGGTTCAAACCAGTCGGGGCTATTCCCTGGATCTCAAGCTGAAAAAAATGTTTGCACAACACAAACGGCGTATGAAATAATGGGTGTTTGCGTCTATGCTTTCCAGTTTTTGACTTTGTAGGATTATGGCTAAGAATAAAGGCGTTCGCATCATTATTACGCTGGAATGTACCGAGTGTCGCACCAACCCCGATAAGCGATCGCCCGGCGTCTCCCGCTATACAACCATGAAGAACCGCCGCAATACCACAGCGCGGTTGGAGCTTAAGAAGTTTTGCCCGCACTGTAACAAACACACAGTGCATAAAGAAATTAAGTAACTGAGTACCTGACTACACCGAATCACTGACTATGACCTACTTCCGTCGCCGTGTATCTCCTATCAAGCCCGATGACCCGATCGACTACAAAGACGTTGATCTGCTGCGCAAGTTTATTACAGAACGGGGAAAAATTCTCCCCCGTCGAATTACAGGTTTGACCGCCAAACAACAGCGTGACCTGACCCAGGCAATTAAGCGTGCTCGCATTCTTGCCCTGTTGCCCTTCATCAATCAGGAAGGCTAGTCGTCTGTCAAGACTGGGTTTGTGAGTGAAGCCCTACAAACACTGGAAATTGGGGTTTGTTAATTTCAGGTGTGCCTGAAATCAATCTTGAGTGGCGACCAGGCTCTCTGCGATTTGGTTAAGCTCGTGGATCCTGGGTGATTGAAGGAGCTTTAGAGCCCTCTATCCCGTTACCCCCTCGTACACCAATGGAGAAGGGAACGCTTGTTGAATTTCGTCTCAATGGTGAGCGTCGCCTCGCGGTTGCAGAACGTCCAGAGGGCAAAAAGCACTGGATTGTTTTAGACGAACGTGGGCAGTCCCATACTCTTCACCCCCGACAAATCACCTACGAGGTTGGGGGTGGTTATAAGCCTTCCGATATTCCCCAGTTCCTCAAAGAAACCCAGAGTATTCTGGATCCTTCCAGCCTTGAGGTGGCATGGGAACTTCTGGTAGAAGAAGGCGAAACCGTTGATCCCGCAGAACTGGCCCTGTTACTCTTCTCGGATCAAAGTCCTGTTTTTTGCTACACTGCTCACTCTTTGCTATCGGAAGATCGGCTGTATTTCAAGCAGAAGGGTGAGCGGTACGAACCCCGTTCCAAAGTTCAGGTAGCAGAACTGAAGCACCAGATGGAGATGGAGTTTCAACGCCAGCTGGAATGGGAAGGATTTTTATCTCGGATAGCTCAGGCGTTGACCGGGCAGGCAGTTGAGTGGCAAAGTAGCGATCGCCCCCGTCTGGAAGCGCTGGAACGGTTTGCTACCTTGGGAGAGGATGCAACCCACCGGGCACCCGCCCTGGAAACCCTGTTACACTTGAAACGACCTGAAACCCCTGAAGCAGCTTTCCAACTGCTGGTTGATTTGGGACTGTGGAGTCCTCATGAAAACCTGTTCTTGCGCCGCAGTCAGATCCCGGTTCAGTTTCCCCCAAAGGTACTGGAAGTGGTCCATCAACGTTTGCTCTCTCCGCCACCTGACCTGGACTCAGACCGCCTGGATCTGACCCATTTGAAGGTGTATACGATTGATGACGAAAGTACCCGTGAAATTGACGATGGCTTGAGTCTTGAGTACCTGCCGGACGGAACGCAACAGCTATGGATTCACATTGCCGATCCCAGCCGCTGGCTTGAACCAGGAGATGAGTTAGATCTAGAGGCGCGGCGACGCAGTACAACGCTCTATCTGCCCACGGGGATGGTGCCGATGTTTCCAGCAGAACTGGCAACCGGACCTATGAGTCTTGTCCAGGGAAAAGTCTGCTGTGCACTGAGTTTTGGGGTAGTTTTAGACTCAACGGGTGCCATTCAGGACTATCGTATTCACCCTAGTCTGATCAAAGCCACCTACCGCCTGACCTACGATGATGTGGATGAAATGCTGGAGTTGGGGGTAACAGCAGAGTCAGAACTAGAGACGATCGCCCAGTGGGCCAAACGCAGACAGGAATGGCGGCAGTCCCAGGGCGCAATTAGCATTCATATGCCAGAGTCTTCCATTAAAGTGTCTGACGATGAAATTATCATCCAGGTTCTGAACGACTCCCCGGCACGCCAACTGGTTGCTGAAATGATGATTCTGGCGGGGGAAGTAGCTGCTCGCTATGGGCAGACCCACAATTTACCCCTCCCCTTCCGTTACCAACCGCAGCCCGAACTTCCGCCGGAAGAGGAATTACTCTTGCTTCCGGCAGGGCCCGTGCGTGCCTGTGCCATTCGCCGTTGTATGCCGCGCAGTGAGATAGGTATTACTCCAGCCCGACATGCCAGCCTGGGACTTGATACCTATACCCAGGTTACCTCCCCTATTCGGCGCTATAGTGATTTGCTGGCTCACTTTCAAATCAAAGCCCATCTGCGGGGAGAACCCCTTCCCTTTTCCGTTGAAGAAATGAAGGAGTTAACCATGAGCATCAGCACGACCGTTCAGGAAGCGACGCTCGTGGAACGGCAGACTAACAAATATTGGGGACTGGAGTTTTTGCGCCGCAATGCTGATGAGATCTGGCAGGCATTGATGCTGCGCTGGTTAAGAGAACACGAGAATTTGGGACTGATTCTGCTGGAAGATCTGGGTATTGAATTGCCCATGCGGTTTAGTCGCCCCATTTCGCCGGGTGATCGCCTGGAAATAAAAGTTCTTCATGCCAATCCACGTCAGGAGTTCATTCAGTTCCAGGAGATGGTTTATCAGGAACCCCAGGCCGCCACAAATTAGTAGTCTACTAAAGCCGAACCCCTCTCCCATTCGGACTTTCATTGGGGTAAGGGCTATTCTGAATCGAAGGATAGGGGCTGACGGGAATGTCATTTTGCATTTGTCCATTGCCATTCTGGCTGGCTGGGCTGACCAGACCTACGGCTCTAAAGTGACCAAAAACCTTAACTGCTGTATCTACATTGCTTAACTGGTCAGACATCCAGACTGTTCTGCCCGTTCGCCGAGAAGCACAAAATTGCCCTTTCAAGCTGTGCTGGCTCACAACCTGGTTAACCAACTGCATCCGTTCGTTATTACTAGCTTCGATAATGACAACTGTATCTCCTTTGTCCAACTGACGGCAGGGTCCAACCTGCTGAGACCTGGCTGGACTAGAAAACTCTATCCACACGGTACTGGTAAAGACCGCAAGGCACAAACCTTTTAACAGAGGACGTTTAGGATGGTTCATAGCGCTGCTTTTTCATGAATGAGGGGATACCGATGGTGACCGCCCCCATGATAGTCGCGAACCTTTTGGATGGCACGAAAATATGCAGGCTCTGATTACATCCGCTCCAATACCTCAATTCCAAGTAGGGACAGACCCAGTTTTAAGGTGCGGGCTGTGATGTCACAGAGAATAAGTCGAGAGGTGCGGAGGGGTTCTTCTGCTTGAAGGACGGGGCAGCGATCGTAGAACTGGTTGAATTTTTGACTGAGTTCAAACAAATACTGACAGAGACGATTCGGCAAAAGATCCTGGGCCACTTCTGCCAGCACTTCACTCAGTTGCAGTAAGTGTTTTGCCAGGATCAATTCCGGTTCTTCCTTTAAGAACACCCGGGCGTCTGCCCCCAAATGCTCAAAATCAATTTGACCTTTACGGCTAATTCCCTGCACCCGCACGTAGGCGTAAAGCATGTAGGGTGCTGTGTTCCCCTGCAATGCCAGCATCTTGTCGTAGCTGAAGATGTAGTTGCTGGTGCGGTTCTGGCTCAGGTCGGCGTATTTAACTGCGCCAATGCCCACAACACGAGCAACGTTCTCAATAAATGCTTCACTTTCCTGGCGACCTTCTTCCTGGATGCGGGTTTCCAGGTCTTTGCGGGCATGGGCAATCGCTTCCTCCAATAATTCCTTCAGGGGAATCGCCTCTCCTGAACGGGTTTTCAACTTCTGCCCATCTTCTCCCAGTACCAGCCCAAAGGGAGCGTGAACAAATTCCACCTCATCCGTAATCCACCCAGCTCGTTTTCCAACCTGAAAGATCTGGGCAAAATGATTGGTTTGCTCTGCCCCTACCGGATAAATCACGCGCTGGGCTTTGTCTACCTGTACCCGGTAACGAATGGCCGCAAGGTCAGTCGTAGCGTAGTTGTAGCCACCATCAGATTTCTGCACAATCAGGGGCAAAGGCTTACCATCTTTATTTGTAAACCCTTCCAAAAAGACGCACTTGGCTCCGTCATCTTCTACCAACAAGCCCCGCTGCTCAAGTTCCTCCACAACTTCGGGTAGGAAGGGGTTATAGAACGATTCACCCCGCTCAATAAAGGGCAAAATTCCCAACAGGTCATAGATCTTACGGTAGGAGCGACTAGAGAGCTCGCAAACAATCTTCCAGGCCCGCAGGGTTTCCTCGTCGCCCGCCTGTAGCTGTACCACGGACTGCCGAGCAATTTCCCGAAACTCTGCATCTGTATCAAATTGTTTCTTGGCTTCCCGGTAGAAGGTAGACAGGTCACCCAAATCCAGACTTTCAGTACAACTCAGTGCTTCAGGGTAAGTCCTGCGCAAATGGGCAATCAGCATACCAAACGGAGTGCCCCAGTCTCCCACATGGCTGATTCGCTGTACATCATGCCCGACGAATTCTAGAATCCGGGCGATACAGTCCCCAATGACGGCAGGGCGCAGATGTCCCACATGCATTTCCTTAGCAATATTGGGGCTGGGATAGTCCACAATTACTCGTTTGGGAGTGGGGACGGGTGCCACGCCTAAACGAGGGTCCGATTGAATTGAGTTAAGCTGGGTTTCCAAATATTCTGGCTTCAAGGTTAGGTTGATGAAGCCAGGCCCGGCAATTTCGGGTGGTATGCAGAAATTGGTAACATCCAGATGCTGCACCAGTTGTTCTGCGATCGCCCGTGGTGGTTTCCCCAGCTTTTTGGTCAGCGACATCGCCACATTGGACTGGTAATCCCCAAAATTCGGGTTACTGGCAGGCACCAACAGGGGGGCAGTCTCTGCAAATTCTGAACCAAATGCTGCAACCAGAGCATTCTCAAACTGGATTTTCAGTTGGGCGATCGTAGGAATCATGGGAGTGGGTGAGGTGCCTGAAAAGAAGACTTAGCCACAATTTAGAAACATAGCCTCTTTAATTTAACAACCAAGTCACCCCTTTAATGACTTGGGATAGAAGGTAAACGCTGTGTATCGATTGTTGAACAACTCCGGCTTTAGCCTTTTTTTTCTGGCTAGAATGACCGAAAACTACAGGATGCAATGATGCCAATAGTCCTCAAAACCCTCAACGCAACGACGCTTAAGAAAAAGCCGATTCAATCTTCCCAACTGCCTGAAGAGCAGAAACAGCCGCTCGAATCGAATAAGCAGTTTGAAGTTGCATCCTTTGCGATTGAGCGAGATCACATCCGAGTTGCATTTGCTAAAGATACCTTCAAAGGCTTTAATACCTGGTATGCCTTTGGTGGGCACGTTCAGATTACTAAAGATGGAACCGTCGTATTCCCAAAACCTAAGCCCAAAACGGTTAAATTGGCGATTCCCTACAAATCCCAGTTAGACAACGAGGAAAATCCAAAGGGTTCTTGCAATGTCACATCCCTGGCCATGTGCCTGGAGTTTTTGGGAGCCAGTCGTAAGACAACGACTGGTCAGTTTGAGGATGAGCTTTATCGCTATGCAATCAATAAGGGGCTGAGTCGACATGATCCCCACGATTTGGCCATCATCGTAGAAGATTATGGTTGTCGTGACGATTTTCGCACCAACGCCACAATTGAGCAGGTGCAAGCCTGGCTAGCGGATGGTAAACCTGCTGTCACCCACGGCTATTTCACCTCCTTTGGTCATATTGTGGTTCTCACTGGTTTTGATGAGCGGGGTTTTGTGGTTCATGATCCCTACGGTGAATGGACACCCAGTGGCTACCGAACGGATTTAAGCGGCAGGTATGTGAACTATTCCTACACAATGATTAGAAACCTTTGCATTCCCGATGGTAGTTTCTGGGTTCACTTTATTTCTAAGAAACCAGGATAAAACGTTTCTCCCATTTGCCTTGTATGCGCTCAACCCACTGTTAAGATTTCAAATTTCCCGTGGCGCTCGCCGGAAGAACAGCAACGCTTCACAGGAGAGCCCCTGATCATATTACTCGGCAAGCTCTGGCAGATTTTTCCACTACGCCATTCACAAAACATCTTCTTTGCCGTTCGAGTGGAAGGCGCGTTGGTGATGTTCATACTCCTGCCGTAAATACCTGCAAGCCTCAAAGGGACGCCAAGTTTCATTCAATGCGCATACTCAAATCCAACCACGTCGATCGCGTCACTGGGGCACTACTCGAAATATAGTCAACCCCGGTCTCTGCTACTGAGCGAATCGTCTCTAGCGTAATATTGCCAGAAGCTTCAATCTTAATCCGCTCATTTGCCCAACGAATCATTTCAACGGCCTGCTGCATCATCCCTAACGGCATGTTGTCGAGCATGATAATGTCTGCACCATGCTTCAGAGCCTCTTGCACCATATCCAGGTTTTCAGTTTCCACTTCAATCGTAAGTGGATAGGGAATGTGAGCACGAATTTGAGCGATCGCCTTCCCAATTCCCCCTGCTGCTGCAATGTGGTTATCCTTAATCATCACCGCATCATCCAACCCCATTCGGTGATTCACCGCTCCCCCCACCTGCGTTGCATACTTCTCCAACAACCTGAGACCAGGAGTTGTTTTACGGGTATCCACTAACCGAGCGGGTAAATCCTCGATCAAATTCACGTATTTGCGCGTCATTGTCGCAATTCCGCTCAATCGCATTGCCAGATTCAGTGCAGTCCGCTCACCGATTAACAAGGCTTCCAGAGAACCTTCCAGCATTGCGATCGCCTGGCCCGGTTCACAAGCTTCCCCCTCTGCCACTTCAGGGATCAATGTCACCTGCGGATCAAGAAACTGGAACACCCGCGCTGCAACTGGCAATCCCGCAACAATCCCCCCCTCTTTGGCAATCCATTTCGCTTGCCCAACTTGATTGCCTGGAAAAGTCAGGGACTGAGTGGTGCGATCGCCCCGTCCAATATCCTCCATGAGCCAGGCTTGCAATAATTGATCCAACACCAAAAACGGAGGTAGCACAGCGTTTGAATTGCTCATCACTCAACATTTATGACCAAACTACTATGACCAAACTACTATGACCAAACTACTGGTTGACACAATCAATTCCCAAATCGGGCATATTCTAATCGTGACTGATAGCGAACATCTCTGCATGCTCGATTTCGCAGCTTGCGAAGCACGTATAATGAATCTTCTCCAGAAGCGTTATCAGCGATTTGATCTGATTGCAATCACCAATCCTCAAGGCTTCAGCCAGCAGGTTCAAGCCTATCTCGCAGGCGATCTTCAGAGCATTGACAACATTCCTGCCAATCCTGGAGGTACCCCCTTCCAGCAGCAAGTCTGGTCCGCTCTCCGCACCATTCCACCTGGAACCACTATTTCCTACAGAGAACTGGCAACAAGAATTGGTAAACCGGCCGCCTATCGGGCAGTCGGTATGGCAAATTCACAGAACCCAGTGGCGATCGTCCTACCCTGCCACCGTGTCGTAGGTACAAATGGTAGCTTAACAGGCTACGCAGGAGGAATTGAACGCAAACGCTGGCTACTTCAACATGAAGGGGTCGATTGCTCAAAACTTAAATAGCCAGGATTCAGCCAGATTACAGCTCCAGTCTCTTACAGCTAGTTTCAAATGCATAAACCACTCTTCAGCCCCTAGCCCCTTAAAGAGTGTGGCTAACTCAACTGAAAAAACCCGTAATTGAATCAACTCCTGATTGAACACCCCAAGTTCTACAACCACCCCATTAATTTTTTGGAAACACTAGCCATAGTGCACATGTTGTGCTAAGCAATGTATCTCAAAATACTTTCTCTCTTAGAAGTCAACTCCCCAATAGAGTGAAGCCATTGATTGGTAGGGGTTTGAGCGATCGCTACAACAACTTTCAAAATTTTTCAGAAAAACAGTTGACACTCCATCTACTCTGTAATACAATGTACCTGTAGTAAGTAATACTAAATAGTTCGATTTACAAAAGCTGTTAGGTAAAAAACCCATACTTGGAATCTGCCTTGGGCATCAGCTTCTCGGTCTGGCATTGGGAGGCAAAACCTATAAGCTTAAATTCGGGCATCACGGTGGTAACCATCCTGTAAAGGATTACATCACCGGGCGGTGCTACATCACCTCCCAGAATCACAACTATGCCCTTGAAAAAAATTTCAATGAAAATGTCCTGATAACACACATAAATGTAAATGATGGAACGGTAGAAGGTCTTCGTCATAAGAAGTTCCCGGCATTTACAGTACAATACCATCCAGAAGCTTCAGCGGGACCAGAAGATGCAAATGATTTATTCGAAGATTTCTTAACAATGATTGAAAACTTCAAGAAAGAAGGGGAAGAGTTATGCCAAAACGCCTAGACATTAACACAATTTTAGTAATCGGATCAGGACCAATTGTAATTGGGCAAGCAGCGGAGTTTGACTACTCTGGTACACAAGCTTGTCAATCTCTTAAAGAGGAAGGTTACAAAGTAATCCTTGTTAACTCTAACCCAGCAACAATTATGACGGATACTGCAACAGCTGATAAAGTATACATTGAGCCATTAACATTAGAATTCGTAAGCCGTATTATTCGTAAAGAACGTCCTGATGCAATCCTACCAACATTAGGTGGTCAAACAGGTTTAAACATGGCTGTTGAACTTGCAAAATCAGGCGTACTTGACGAGTGCGGAGTTGAAATTTTAGGAACAAAATTATCAGC
>JAIMBL010000011.1 GCA_023511615.1 Leptolyngbyaceae cyanobacterium HOT.MB2.61 | reverse complement strand
CCCCAGAGTGCTTTCCAACCCAGTTCGGTAATGGGGAAAAGGATGGGATTGGTTGCGATCGCCACCACAACTGCGGCAACAATCCCCAAAATCACCAGTTTGTATCGTCTGTTTTTCATACCTCATCTCCCAATAATAGCGGGGTTTCCCAGATCAAACAGTCCGGCAACTGCCCCAATCATCATAGTTGCCAGGGTGGCTCCCCAGAGTGCTTTCCAACCCAGTTCGGTAATGTCCTTACGGCGCGAGGGCACAAGTCCCACCAAGCCACCAACAAAGATACCCACCGAGGCCAGATGGGCAAAGCCACAAAGGGCATAGCTGACCACCAGGAGGGCGCGATCGCCCAACACTCCCTGGTCTGCTAACGCGGCAAGTTGAAGGTAGGAAGGGATCTCAGTTTCCAGAAGGCGCTGACCAATAAGGCGGGATGCCTGCCACAGTTCATTGGGGTTGAGGGAAACCCCCGTCAGAAAGGTCAGTGGCATGAACAGCACACCCACAATATTCTGTAGCGTGACGACCTGAAATACGTGACCAATGCCCTGAAGTACCAGGTTTTGGCTGAGGGAAAGGGATGCCAGGTTGGCAAAGAACAGGTTGATGATTGCCACCAGACCCAGAATCGCAATCAGCAGGGCGGCGATCGCGACTGCCAGTTTCACCCCATCCAGAGCACCAACCACCAGGCTTTCCATTGGACTGAGCCAGGCAGATTTCGCTGTATCCGAAGGCTCCCCATCGGGATCAAGTGGTTCAGTTTTCTCCTCAATTGCAGTGCCAAGGGTCTTCGGTACCTCCATTTCTGGAACCAGAATTTTGGAGATGACGAAACAGGCCGGAATCGCCATGATTGAGGCAGAAACCAGATGCCCGGTGATGTTAGGAAAAACGGGGCGCAAAAATCCAGCATAGGCGGCCAGAACCGTTGAGGCAATGCTACCAAAGCAAGAAGTCAGAATGGCGCAGAGTTCGCTCCGAGTCATGGCTGCCAGATAGGGGCGCACCACCAGCGTGGCTTCAATGCCCACAAAAATATTGGCTGCCCCACTGAGGGACTCGGCCCCACTCAGGTTCATGGTGCGGCGAAACAGGCGAGCAAACAGGTTAACAATCGGTTGAATCAGGCCCAAGGCATAAAAGAGTGCCATCACTGCCGAGAAAAAGATGACACTGGGCAATGCCCGAAATGCCAGGATGTAACCCAGACTGATATTTTCGGGGCCGAGATAGTCTCCCGGTACGGGTACGTAGGGCGGCGTGATTGCCCTGGCAATCCAGCGTCCTACCAGAACAGGACCAGGGGTGCTGGTGCGATCGGGTACCAGAACTGAACCAAATACAAATCGGGCTCCCTTTTCCGTTGCATCCAGTACTGCATTGGCAGCATCATTCAGCACCACGATCGCATCCCGCGTAAACGGCACCCAAAAAACCAGAAACCCCAACACCAGTTGTAGCCCAATTCCCCAGACAATCACCTTCCAGGGAACTACCCGACGGTTTTCAGACCCCAACCAGGCAATTCCACAAAAGGCAAGAATTCCAACTAGAGAAAGTAGATTGAGCCAGGGCATTGTTTAGTTGTTAGTTGTTGGTTGTTGGTTGTTAGAGGAGGTAAGAAGTGAGGAGTGAGGAGTGAGATGAAACCTCCCCTCCTCCCCCCTCTCCCCTCATCCAACACTCTTCAGCAATGGCTGGTACTCCTGACGAAGCTTTGTCCAGGTTTGAAGGAGTTCGGGAGAGGTTGTGACTCCCTTTCGCATCAAAATCACCTTGTCTTCCAGACCCAGAATTCCATACTTGTTCTGGCTGAGTAGGGTGTCGATTAAGGGCACAATCTGGGCGAAGTGATCGCGTTCTAAGGGAAAGGCAATTCGATAGCGCTCTAACTGCCATAAATCGGCAATCAGGTAATCCACATTAACCACTTCTCGCTGGTCATTGCGCACTTGCAGAAAGGGCATCCGCAGCATTTCTCGGCGGCTGGCGAGATGGGGCACAATGTAAGTCGTTGCAGAAACGCTGGCAGCAGGGGGAATCTGGTTGACCAGGGTGCGGATGTGGCTGGCATGTTCCCACTGGCGTGGTAGGGAAACATAAATCCAGGGTTGAAATGAGGTGGGAATCGCAAAATAGAAGACCTGATGCGGGTTGTAGGGAATGGCAATTAGAATCGAGACCGCAATACAGGCAATCCAGAAGCGGCGAAATCCAGCCTTAAACCGTTCCGTGTGCTGGGACCACCAGAGAATGGTGCCGTAGAAGAGTCCAGGCACCAGGGTAATGGCGTAGCGAATGTGGATGGCGAGGGGAGACTCTCCCTGTTGCAGAAATAGCTGGAGCAGGGGAAAACTGGCGATCGCCCATGAGTAGGGAGCCACAAACGGCACAAACGCCAGGGGTAAGGTTTGCACTAACAGATAGAAGAATTTCACATCGGGCTTGCGCAGAAGATTAGCCAATAACCGGACGGGATTGCTGACAATGGCCCAGAGAATGTCTAACGTAGTGGCGCGATCGCCCGTGGTATACTGCCCAAACCTTTCCAGCATAAAGCGGCGGGAAATATCTTCCGAAAACATCGGCATGAACACGTTCGTTGCCGTCACCACATAGCCAAATCCCAAAATACACATGGCCAGCCCCGCCTTCGGAAAGCGGCGACTGACCACCATGTAGACACCAATGCCAAACAAACCCACTCCCGCATCCTGTCGCACCAGCAGGGTGAGCCCGGCCATCAGCCAGACCAGCCACCAGATACGTTTTTCCAGGGCCAACAAAAGGGTAAAGATGAACAGGGGAATCTGGCAGAGGTCATGGAAATTAGAAAAAACTGGACCAATGACGGCATTTGCCCCGTAATACCCTGCCATCAGCATGAGGGATAGTTTTGGTGGCAGATAATGCCGCGCCAGGGCATAGAGCACCACCCCTCCAGCCGTAATCAAACTCACCTGAATCACGACCAGAGTGGCCGCATTGGGAGCCAGCGCGTAAATTGGCAGCCACAACAGCAGGGCAGGGGTAAAATGCTGACCCAGGCGGCGATAGGTCACGTCGGGCACCTGCCCATCATGAACCACATTGGTCGAGAGAACGGAAGACAGGGAACTCTGAAAAAATCGTCCATGCAGATTGTTCCAGAACACCTGATTAAAGATTCCCTGATCGTAGGAAGCAAAGAAGGTGAAATAGCGGTGCAGCCCAAACACCAGCGTGACAGTGAAAAAAAGAGCCGCCAGCAGAACTACTACCCTGGTTTCAGACGAAAGGTTGTGCAGGGAAAGGTGCTTAAAGGCGGGCACTTTGAGATGGCTCATGCGGTAGCGGGTGGTGGAACAGTTGTTGGTTGTTAGAGGGAGGCTGGGGGAGGGGGGCTAGGGGAGGAGTGAGGTTTGAGGTTTCATCTTACTCCTCACTCCTCACTTTCTCTACTCAAGGAGTGGGCGATTGCGTAGGGGTTGGGCTGGGAGTCAGAACGGGCACGGGACTAATTGTGCTTTGGGGGGTCGCTCCGGTGGTAGCGGGGGAAGGAGTCAGTCGTGGGGATGGGGTTACGGTAGGAGAAGCGATCGGACTGGTAGTGGGAGAAATTGTGGGTGAAGGAGAAGCCGGAACGGGGGCGGGACTGGCTGCGGGTGCAGGAGGAGCTTTCTGACCTAAAATGCTGGGATTGCCGTTGTCATAAAAACCTGCGATGCAGGCGATCATAATCGTTGCCAGGGTGCCGACAAATAGAGCTTTCCAGCCCAGTTGGGAAATATCTTTGCGGCGGGAGGGAGCCAGGGCTATGGTACCTCCCACAAAGATGCCCACGGAAGCGATGTGAGCAAAGCCAGAAAGGGCATAGCTGATGATGAGAATGGCGCGATCGCTCAACTCTCCCGCTGCTGCTGCTCGTCCCAGTTCTTGATAGGGCGGAATCGCAGTTTCAAACAAGCGCCGTCCAATAATCACTGAGGACTTCCAGAGCTCATTGGAGTCCAGGGAAACCCCAGTCAAAAGCGTGACAGGCACAAACAGAAAGCCCAAAATATTTTGCAGGGTAACAACCTTAAAGAATGAACCAATAGGATTGGGGAGCTCTGCCAGCCCAGCAAAGAGTTGATTAATCAGGGAAACCAGGCCCAAAATCAAAATCAGCACAGCAGCGATAGATACCGCCATCTTGACCCCATCCAACGCCCCCAGTATGGCCGCATCCATTGGGCTGACTCGTTCAATTGGTTCTCCACCTGCCGTCTCCTTCAGCCCCTCATAAGTTGAATCGTCTTCGTCTGACTGGATTTTAGTTTGGGGATAGCGCTCTTCAATTTTTTCAGCAATATTTTCCCGCCGCTCTGCCTCTTCCACCGCTTCAAGTTCAGTTCCGCGCACGGGCTTCTCTTCCTCCGGAATACCGCCCATCGTTACTGGTACACCGGTTTCTGGCACCAGAATCTTAGACAGGACAAAACAGGCGGGGATTGCCATGATTGAAGCTGAAACCAGATGCCCCAAAATGTTTGGGAAAACCGGCCTGAGGTAGCTGACGTAGATAGCCAGGGTGGATGAGGCCGCCGTTCCAAAACAACAGGCCAGAATTGCGCACAATTCGCTGCGAGTCATTTTGGGAATATAGGGTTTGACTGCGATCGCCGCCTCAATTCCTACAAAAATATTGGCGGCCCCACTTAAAGACTCTGCCCCACTCAGGCGCATCGTTCGATAAAACACCCTGGCAAACACGCTAGTAATTGCCTGAATCACACCCAGGTTATACAACAGAGACATTAAACCAGAGAAAAAGATAACTGCTGGCAATGCCCGAAATGCCAGGATATAGTTCAGCTTGTCCGTACCACAGTAGCCTGGGATAAAGGGAACCTGAGGAGGTGGACAGGCCGTCGCACCAGGAGGCAAAGGACGAACGATCAATGGGTCTTGCCCCGGTAACGGGACCAGATTTGGCCCAAACACAAACCGGGCACCCGCATCAGCTGCAGTGAAGATGCTGTCGAGTAAGCCACTGAATATCTTTAAAAGCTCCCTGGTTGCCGGAAACTGAAATACAAAGAAGCCCAAAACCAGTTGCAATCCTATGCCACCGATAATAACCCGCCAGGGAATAACCCTCCGGTCTTCCGAAAATGCCCAGGCAATCAGGCAGAGACCTAAAATGCCGAAGAAGGAAATGGCGTTGAGGTATGTCATGGATGAAGTATCCTCAGCATGGAGCAATTTCCGGGCAATCACCTCACAGGACACCTCCTGATTGAGCGGATGCCATCAAGACAATAACCAGAGTACGCGACTTCAGCCTACTTCCAGCCACACTTTATCTGTTAAATTTTCATAACAAGGAGGAGGGGCTAGGGGCTAGGGGCTAGGGAATAGATTAGTCCCCAACCGCTGGTCTCTAGTCTCTTAAATTCTTTTTTCCTGAAATCCATGGAAGCCTTTAACCCAGATCCCCCTGAATGGACTGCGTCTGCTATTCACGCAAAGGAATTCAATTGTCCTACTTGCCGCCTGTCTGCTCAGTCGGCCCAGCGAGTTTGGATTAACCGGCGATCGCCTGTCTTTACCGAAGACCATCGCCGCAAATGGCAGGAGTTTTACCTGTGTGAATGTGGCTGTGCCTGGTGGGCCTGGAGTAGTGATCGTCCCCCTTCCGACCTGGCAAATCAGGAACGCGAAGTGCCTCCGCCCCTGGGGGATTGGTTTAATCCATTTAACTAACCTACTGAGATTCCCCGCTGGGCTTGCCGTTCCCGGATGCGATCTAAGCTGCCAACTGGAATTGCCGAAATTAGTTGCTGCGTGTAAGTTTTTTGCGGTTCACGGTAGATTCGTTCGGAGGGGCCAATCTCCTCAATTTCCCCCTTGTTCATCACCATGATGCGATCGCTCATGAACTT
This sequence comes from Leptolyngbyaceae cyanobacterium HOT.MB2.61, assembly GCA_023511615.1. Taxonomy (GTDB): domain Bacteria; phylum Cyanobacteriota; class Cyanobacteriia; order Leptolyngbyales; family Leptolyngbyaceae; genus Leptothermofonsia. Next base: position 40,800 of record JAIMBL010000011.1, on the reverse strand, counting down.
GACCACACTCAAGTCATGGGAAATGAAGATATAGGTGAGATTAAACTCACTCTGAAGCTCCTTCAGCAAATTAAGCACCTGGGCCTGCACGGACACATCTAATGCGGAAACCGACTCATCGCAAATGATGAATTTGGGATTGAGGGCAAGGGCACGGGCAATGCAAATTCGCTGCCGTTGTCCTCCAGAAAACTCGTGGGGATAGCGGTTTAAGGCATCAGCCGCCAAACCTACCCGTTCTAGCAGATAGATAGCCCGCTCTCGCTGTTCCCGTCGGTTCTCTGGCTTTCGGTGAATTTGCATCGGCTCCATAATGGCAGCCCCCACGGAAATGCGGGGATCGAGGGCACCAAAGGGATTCTGGAAGATGATTTGCATTTCCCGCCGCAACAGCCGCAGATGATCAGATGGGAGAACGGTGACATCATCGCCATCAAAAATCACCTGCCCTCCACTGGGTTTGATGAGATGCAGAACGGCCCGTGCCAGGGTGGATTTGCCGCAACCGGATTCACCCACCAGCCCCAGGGTTTCGCCTGGATAAACGTCAAAGCTGACGCCGTTAACTGCCATTAAATACCGTCGGGTCTGCCCAAAAATTCCTCGAATTGGGAACGCTACTTGCAAATCGCGAACAGACAACAGCGGATCTTTTTTCTGGAGCGATGACAATCTCTGCTCCATATCGGCAGCACTGACCTCTTCTGCCAGACTCAGCGCCCGCCCCACATCAGTTTCCCGCTCCTCAATCACAACCTCTCCGGTGGGAGCCATCCTGACCTGCATAAAGTCAGACACGGTGGGCAGGCGGCGCAAGCGGCGATTCGGCTGGGGGCGGCAGGTCAGTAATCCCTTCGTATAAGGATGCTGCGGATTGGAAAAGATTTGCCAGACGGGACCTGCTTCCACGATTTTTCCCTGGTACATGACGGCAACAGAATCCGCAATTTCAGCGATGATGCCCAGGTCATGGGTGATAAACATAATGGACATCCCCCGCCGATCGCGCAGATCCCGTAGCAAATCCAGAATGGTGGCCTGTACGGTCACATCCAGAGCAGTGGTTGGTTCATCGGCAATCAGCAGGGCGGGATCGCAGGCGATCGCCATGGCAATCATCACCCGCTGCATTTGTCCCCCGGATAGTTCGTGGGGATAGCGGTTGAGAAAGGCAGTTTTTTGCCGGTTGATCTGACGTTCAATTTCGCGATCGCTGGGCAAAGGGCTATCGGGCTTTGTCTGGCGAAACTCATCCACCACCCGCTGTCGCATCTCACCATCGCTGGGTAACAGGCGCACCTCCTGGAGACGGGCGATCGCCTCCCGTTCGGCCTCGGCGGTTGTCAGGTGCTTATGGAGCTGAATGGCCTCCACCAACTGAAACCCAATGGTAAACACGGGGTTGAGGGAACTCATCGGTTCTTGGAAGATCATCGAAATTTCTCCACCCCGGTAATCTTCCATCTGGCGGTTTGGCAATTTCAGCAAATCAACGGGTTGTCCCCCTTCTGCCCCCCAAAACAGCGCTTCCCCGCTTGCAATCCTGCCGGGTGATGGCACCAACCGCACGACAGAAAGTGCCGTCACCGATTTGCCTGACCCCGACTCCCCTACAATGCCTAACGTCTGCCCCCGTTTGATTTCAAAAGAAATGCCGTCAACAGCGCGAATCAGTTTTTCGTCAGTTAGAAATTGAACTTCCAGGTCTTTGACGTGGAGAACGGTGTCACTCATGGGGGTCAGGAACGAAGTTTCTAGCGATCTTAACAGCCTTATCCCAGAGTTAACACGGGTTGACAGGATTGGAAGAGGATTTACCTCTACCTTTTATGTCCTTTTTCACGTCTGTTGTTCTCATTTGTGGAACTGTTCTACTCCCTACACGCCCTATGAACTATCCTTTATTAGGATTGCGTTTGCCCCACTTCCAGAGGCTACTTGAGATCAGGTTGGTGGAAATGTGAGCCACGATGGGCACCAGTAAATTGCCCGTGGCGATCGCGCCTGCCCCTAATGTCCCTCCAATCACTGTGGCCCAGACGACGTAGGGCCACTGTTTTAAGCTACTGAGATGCAGCACCCCAAAGCACAGGCTGGACAGCACCAGCCCCTCGTTATCCAGTCCAAAGGCAGGCAGCATTACCCCCCGAAACAGCAATTCTTCACTTAACCCTGGTAGTAGCCCCAACCAGATCAAATCCGGCCACACCAGAGGTTTCAACACCAGTTCCAGGTAATAATCGGCACTTTGGCGGTAGGCCGGCCAAGTGTAATAGACCACGGAACTGGCAGCGGTAATCACAACTCCCAGGCCCAATCCCTGAAGCACTGCCAACCCGGACCACTGGAAAGACAGCAGAGTAACCGAGCCAAACTGCATCCAGAGCCTGGCAATAAGGAACAGCACAATTGCAGTCACTCCCATCGCAATCAGGACCTGAGTGCGGCTGAGAGGTTCAAATTCGGGATTATCGGGAAATTGTTCTGCCACAAAAAGTCAAAGAAACTTACAGTTCTTCGATCCTACCAGTCTTCCAGACTACCCAACCAGACTCTTCCACCCCTCCACCCCTTTCAGCTTAAATTCAAAACTTTTAGGGCAGGCCCAGAGGCACAGCCCCTACCTATCGACCTGATGCAAGGTGATTGTCGCGGGCTTCAGGGCTGCTGAACTGATACCTGCCCGGTGAGCAACCAGAAAGCCAATGGCTTCAAGATATGAGTGGACTTGCACCGCAGGAATCTTTAAGGTCTTCGGTAGAACCTGCATTGTTGTTGTATTTTCATTCACCGCGACGATACAAGCCTTCGTCTGACTCAAACTCATCACAGCGCTACCACCACATGCTGTTGCAGGGACTACTACAGCATCCACCTGACTTGCCCAGATATCACCCATCTCAGGGTGGAAGTTTGAATTAGAGCCCAGGATAAACTGGGGAGCCCGACTCAGCCCTACCAGCACACAGGGCAGAAAGGTATAGCCCAACTCTTCGGCTGCCGCTCGCGGCGACAAAGCGGGGTCAAGCGGCAGGGGCGACAGTGCGGGCGCATGGGCGCAGGGAATCTGAAACTCTCGCACCACCAGATGGCTAATGACGGCTTCTGCCCCAGCTAAGGGATCGACCCCCTGACCATGACGGTAGTTTTGCAACGCCTCACTACCCAGGTCATCGGGGAAACGGGCCACGACCGCGATTGCCTCCGCCCCCGCCTTTTGGATCAACTGTTCCACCGCCCGCAACAGACTGTCTGGCTGCTGAATGGTACCCCAGGTTGCCCCCGATACTGCCGTTTTCAAACTCACCCCCAGGGGAGTATCCGTGATCACGTATTCAGTCAGATTCAGGCCCAGGGTGGCGCGGGTAGCATCGGCTGCCTGAAGTTGCCGCTGGCGCAACTCCGGTTCAATTCCCCGATCCAGCACCAGACCTACCCGATTTTGATGCACTGGACGCAGACCCCAGTTCCCAGCCGCAAACTGATCCAGCCCGTACCCTTCCACATACAGGGCATTGGGCAAATTCCAGTAAAGCTGGGCCCCGTTGAGCACATTGGGATGGGTGATGAGGCAATCGGCAATCTGAGCGATCGCCCGTGCCACCGGCAATGCGTCGCCTGCGTACCCTCCGATGGCCGCTCCAATTCCCGTTGGCACAATTAGCAATACTGTGTAGGGACGTTTGGACATAGGGAGGAAAGTAGGGGGGTAGGGTTTGAGGTTTCATCTTACCTCTTCCTCCCTCCTCCTCCCTTAGATGGGTTTTGAGTTTCTTCCTATCCCTCCCCAATTGCCTGGCGCCTGTCGTCTGTTGCCTGAACTCAGAACTTAAAACTTCTAACTCCTTTCGCCCTTCGCCCTTTCCCTATGGAGTCAAAAAGTCCAAGTGTTCGCCAAGTTGGGATTGTAGATGTTTGAGACTGCCCTGAGTCACCAGTTTTCCCTGGTCTAACAGCACAATCCAATCAGCGCGATTAATGACTCTAGGACGGTGGCTGATCAGAATCGTGGTTCTGCCCTGGCGGTAGTGGAGCAACTGATCCAGAACTTCGGTCTCACTGAGAGGATCTAAGCCAGCCGTCGATTCATCCAGAATCAAAATGGGGGGATCGTTGATCAGGGCACGGGCGATCGCTAATCGCTGCCGCTGACCACCCGACAGGTTGGCCCCAAACTCACCCAGGATAGTTTGATACTTCTCAGGTAAGCGGCTGATAAATTCATCGGCTCCCGTTACCTGGCAGACGTGGACAATTTCTTCAAAGGAGACATCCGGCGTACCCAGGCGAAAGTTTGCCAGGATTGAACGACTCCAGAAGTGGGCATCCTGGGGCACCAGCACCACCTGCCGCCGCAGGCACTCCAGGGATAGATCCTGAAGATTGTAGCCACCTATTCGAATATTGCCAGACTGGAGGGTGTACAGTCCGGCAATCAGTTTTGCCAGCGTACTTTTGCCACAGCCTGATTTGCCAATCAGCGCAATTACGGCTCCTCCGGGTAGCCGCAATGAAAAATCATCCAGCAGATCAACGCGACCGGGGTAGTGGAAGGTGAGGCGATCGCACTCAATTTCTGCCTCTGGTGGAATGCAGACGAAGGGCCTGGCAGCGTCTCCCTGGGTTTCGGTAGGGTGTTCAATCACCTCATTCAAACGCTGGCTTGCCGTTTTAACGCGGGCAAACTCATCGGTAAACTTGACCACCGTACCAATCAAAGTGGTGACATTCGTATTAAAACTGGCAAAAGCTAATAATTGACCAATCGATAGTTCCTGGCTAATCACCAGACTACTGCCAAACCACAGCAGCACAACTGCCCCAATCGCAGAGACCAGGCTAGAAAAGGTATTGTTAATAATGCCAATTTGAGTGGTGCGCAGGGTTAAGTTGGCTAATCGACCAAACCGACTCTGAAATTCTTCCCAAAACTGGTTGGTTGCTGTCGTTGTTTTCAGAGTCAACGCACCCTTGAATGTCTCTACCAGCACGCCTTGATTCTCGGCTTCCAACACCAGCAGGTTGCGGGTCTTTTGCTGCAAAGTCGGCAGAAAAACTACGGTAGAAATCATCATCAGCAGGGCAATGCAAAGAGCCACAAGGGTCAACTTCCAGCTAAATATCAGCATCAGAATCAGGGAAACGATCGCAATAAAAATCTGGCTGGGTAGACTGACTACCACCTGCGAAACTAGCTGGTTAAGGTCTTGAATATCACGTAAACGGCTGACCACCTCTCCACTGCGGCGGGTTTCGTAATAGTTCAGGGGCAGACGCAAAATTGATCGCCCAAATTCCAGGACCAGTCCTAACTCCAGTCGCTGGGCAAAGTAGGCAATCAAATTGGCCTGCACCAACTCCAGGCCACTGCTAAACAGGTTAAGCACAATCACCCCAACTGCTAGCCCATTCAATAGCCGCAGATCGCCTCGAATCAGCACATCATCCGTGAGAATCTGAATTAAAAAGGGGGTAGCGATCGACAGTAACCCCAACAGCCCATTAATCAACAGCACCTCTGCCAGCAGCGAGCGATACAGCCATATCCGCTGCATAAAGCTGCCAATTCCCCGAGTCGGCTCATCCGAGGACTGGGCAAAAAAACGAGCAGGGTCAGGCTCCAGCAGCAGCATCGTCCAATCCACCCAACCCTCCCGCAGTTCTTCTTCTGAGAGGTAACGCTCTCCTACGGCTGGGTCAACAATCACATACTTCTGCTTTTCCCGCCCATAGAGGACAACCCAGTGATTTCCCATCCAGTGAATAATGGCGGGCAGCGGCGCTTCATTCATCTGCTCCAGGATTTGAGCGGAAGCTCGCACGGAACGGGCATTAAAGCCTAACGCTTCCGCTCCCCGTTTTAGCCCCAGCAAGGTTGTTCCCTGTTGCCCTGTGCCAACGGCTTCTCGCAGCCGGGTCAGGGTGAGCGTGAGTCCATAATGTTTGGCGATCGACCCTAAACAGGCCGCTCCACAATCTTCTTCACTCTGCTGGAGAAACACTGCATGTTTCATTCGTTTATTTTGTTTCCCTGGTAGATACTGCAACCCCAAATTGCTGGTGAATTTAGAGAGCGAATTGAAAAACTGTTTCACTGAGCAACCTCCCACAATCCTACATGGATTGCCATAAAACCAACCTTCAACTTCACTCCCTGCTCTTCCGAAAAAAACACCCGCAAATTTGCGGGTGTTCTGCATAGACCAAGGTTTCAAGAACCAATTGACAGTTAACGGTCAGCGGCTATCCATGACCTCACTTCTTACCAGTAGTAGACACTGTAGTAAGCAACATAGCGATAGCGGGGTCTGTAGTAGCCGTAGTAGGGTCTGTGGTAGTAGTAGACGGGGCGATAGCCATAAAACCGTCTGCAACGATAACCGTAGTAGTGACCACCAGAAACGGTTGAAGCTTCTTCTTCATTCAGATCAGTGAAAAGCTCTTTGTTTTCTGTGTCCTTAGCTGTGACTTCCATGATGGACTCCTTGAGTAGTGAATGGATACAAGCTGCCGAACTTGCGAGGTAAATCTTGAACCCTTTGCTTTAGGGTCATGTACTTCATTTCCCAAGGTGATTTATCCCATCCGGACAATTCTGAAATCTTGAACCTGAAAAGAGCTAAAAAATTGAAAAGCCAGAAGCCAGATCGATTCTGACTCCTGGCTTCTGGTTTCTGATTTCCTTCATTCAGATATCTGTCATCAAAATCTTTAAAGTAGGCGATTCAGAAAAATAGATAGATGCTGCCTGACTAATAGCGGTAGTAGTAATAGTAGGTGTAAGTTGGAACTACGTAGCTGTAACCGGCAACATAGGTATAGCCGTAGCCATAGCTGTCGTAACTGGTACCGTAGTAGTAGGGGTTGTAGCAAGAGGTGTAACAGGAGGTATGGCAGGGTCTGTAATAATAGCGTCTACCTCCATTAATTTGGGCAGAGTCTTCAGCAGTTATTTCAGTAAACAGCGCATTGTTCTCGAGAACTGACATAGGTGTCTCCTTCATTAGTTGTTCAACGCTAGGGTTTTAGAAGTCGTTCAATGAATGGTGTTAGCGTCTTCTAAAATCTGATTAAATTTCCCGCAGAGATGGTTATTATCCGGATGAATTCATTAAGGTTTAGGATTCTTTATGGTGCACCTAAATCTATAGGGTGAGGGGGTGGATGAGTAGGTGGGTGGATGGGGAAATGGAGTGAAATACCGTTTGTGGCAGTGCGAGCATCTTGCTCGCGAGCGAAGGAGATTTCCCTCTTCCATCCCAAAAAATATAGGTTTGTCAATTTTTTGGGGGCAATCCTGGAGAGGGAGTCAAGGGAATCAGGGTTTCAAGGAGCCAAAGCCCCGTCTCTAGAACACCCTCAAAGATGTGTCTAATTTCATTGCGCCCAGATCCTTACAATTTGCGGATTTCGATGTAGAGCCTCTGAAGAGTTAGTTGATACCTAGTTCATCTGCGATGTCTGATCCTCTAATTAAAATGTTTGGTTCATCTGCGACCCCTGGTCCACTTGGCATGCCTGGTCCCTCTGCAATACCTGGCCCCCTTGCCATACTGGACACAGCGGATTCGGATCTTCCCCCGCTTCAAAGCGAAGAGTTTCTTCCACCCATCGGTCGCTGGACAGTGTTGGGCGGATATTTGATGGCAGGTACATTGTGCGGTGCAATCGCCCTGGCGGCTCTGGTGAGATATAACGTGACGGTGCAAGCCTCTGCCAGTGTGCGCCCGGTTGGGGAGTTAAATGTGGTGCAGTCGGCGATCGATGGAACGGTGAGTGCCGTGAAAGTACAGCCTAATCAGGTGGTACGGGAGGGGGATGTCATTGTTGAGATTGCAGCCGATCGCAACCGACTCCGGGTCTTGCAGGCGAAAAAGAACACCCTGGAAGGATACATTCGCCAATATCAGGACAAATTGGCAGGCGTCAATAGCCAGCTTCAATCGGTAGAGCGAGAAATTTTAGCCAAAGCGAAGGTAACTCCCCCTCCCTCCGACAACCAAGCCCAGACTGGAGATCAGACAAAAACCCTGGTTGAAGCGGCACTGGAGACCTTAGGTAAATCAGGGGCAACCCTGTCAAATCGACGCGATCGCCTGTTGCAGCAGCGCACTGCCCTGGAAAACCAGATCCGATACGATGGCGAATCCTTGCGGGAAATCACCGCCGAAATTAATAAGCAAATTGTGAAAGCACCAACCGACGGCAAATTGCTGAAGCTGGATGTTAACTATCCAGGACAGCCCTTGCGAGTGGGAGATCCTATCGCTCAAATTGTGCCGCAAAACGCTCCCCTGATTGTGAAAGGGCAGGTAGAAACGCAAGACATCAGCAAAGTTGCCATTGGGCAACCGGTGCAGATGCGGGTTACAGCCTATCCCTACCCAGACTATGGCGTATTGCCCGGAAAGGTACAGGCGATCGCTCCCGACGTCACAACTCTTCGGGATGGAAGTGGCAGCAGCTTATCCTATTACGAGATCACCATTCAACCAGACCAACCCTATCTGACCAGGGATAACCGCCAGTACCCCCTTCAGGCGGGAATGGAAGTGAGAGCAGATATTATTTCTCGGCAGGAAACCTTGTTGCAATTCCTTCTCCGAAAAGCCCGGTTGTGGACAGATTTGTGAGCATTTTTTCGTTTGTCTTGTATAACGGTAGGGTCAAATGAGTAGCCCTCGTTGCCCCAGAGATAAGCCGTTATGAAAACAAGTTTTTTGAAGGTTTTGGTTGGAGTAACGGGTTTGGCGATCGCGCCCCTGAGTCTGGCCCCTAAACCCGTGAATGCCCAACCCAACAATCAACCCTACGGAATGAGTGGTAGCTACCTGGGAGTCACCGTAGACCCCAGCGGTGCGTTTGGGCTGAGCCAGGACTACCTGCAACAGACGGGTTCCCCTGCCAAATGGTTTATCGATCAAGCCCTGCAAGGGTCTCAACCCGGTGCAACCAATGGTGCCCAGGCTGAGGCTTCCGGCAGTAGAGGCTTTCAGGGACGGATCGATCTGAACCATTTGCCCCTTTCAATTCGAGGGAAGGTGACCCTCAACGAGGACGCAAATGTAGTGCAGCCGATCATTTCCTACGACCTGGCGATCGCCCGTAATGCCAACATTTACGCAGGTGCAGGCTATTCCTTCGTCAACTCAAAAAACAAAACCCAGCTATCCGATGATCAAGATGCCTTTTTTGTAACCGCCGGAGCAGAAGCCGCCATTAGCGACAAAGTGGTTGTCTACGGCGATGCCCAATATCCCCTTGACCAGAAAAGTTTCAGCATCACCGCTCCAGTCAAGGTGCAAGTGGGAGTTGGTTTTCGCTTCTAACCTCCTTTTCCTGCCTGTAAAGCAATCAACTTTTCGTGGGGCATCCGGAGATTGGCAAAGGTTGGCGAAAGAGTTAATACGGCAAAACTCTATCAATCTTTAAGCTGTACATCGAAAGAAAACCCATGACCAACTTGCTATCGCAGGATGGGATACCCTGCCTGGAACTGGAAGCACTGTTAGATGGGCGGTACCGGGTTGTTCAGGTACTGAATACTGAAGCGTGGGGACAAATTTATTTAGCACAGGACACTCGCCGCCCCAGTCAGCCTCAATGCATTATTCAGCACGTTAAACCAATTCATGTTGAACCCGAATATCAGGATGCAATCCGACATTTATTCGTCCGGGAAGCCGCGCTTCTAGAAAAGCTGGCAGACCATGACCAGATTCCTCAACTGTTAGCCTGCTTTGAAGACGAAGAGGGGTTCTATCTGGTTCAGGAATTTGTACATGGCTACCCCTTGAGTCTGGAAATTCAGCCAGAGCATCCCTGGGATGAAAGCGAAGTAGTGCAGCTATTGTTAGACAGTCTGGAGCCGCTTGCCTTTGCCCATAACCAGGGTATCCGCCACGGCAATTTGACCCCAGAGCATTTGATTCGACGGGCGCAGGATGGCAAGATTGTTCTAGTTAGTTTTGATAGCGTCAGACAGCTTCACCTGTCTTTGCTTTCGCTCCACGGCCAGTCAATTCTGACCACGGATGGGAGTGAGCAGAGCTATCAACCGCCAGAGCAACTACAAGGGATGCCCTGCCTGGCCAGCGATGTTTATGCGATTGGAATCATCGCGATTCAAGCATTGACAGGTACTCATCCTGGCTCATTTTTGGCAACCTCGAAAACTGGAAAAAACCACTGGTCATCCCTGATTTCTGCGGCTGAGTTTCCTGCCCACCAGGAACTGATTGCGATTCTGACTCGAATGGTGCACCCGGATTGCAATCAGCGCTATGCCTCAGCAGTAGAGGCACTGGAAGCCATTCACCAGCTCATGCAGGCCATTCCAATTAAACCTGTCAGTGAAACAGCTTTTTCGATCGCCGGAGAACCCAATTCAATTTTCTACCCTACTCCTCAGGCAGAACTCGTCCCGGATCATTCCCCAGCCAAAAAGCTCTCTGCGGCTGAACGGCACGGGATGACTTTGATGGTGGGTTTGGGGATTGGTACAGTTGTGACCGCGACGACGGTTGGCTATGCCTTTTTGGTGAATCCTCCAGACCAGTTGGATCGCGGACCCCAAATCCTGGAGCAGGCCAGAAATCAGTACCAGGATGGCAGGCTACCACAGGCCATTAGCCTGGCAGAGTCGATTCCAATTACGAGTCAGGCTTACTCCTCGGCACGAGATGCGGTGAATGCCTGGAAACAAGACTGGAAGGAAGCCACCTCAATCTATCAGAAAATGGTAGATGCCCTTAAACAGAATCGATGGCAGGAGGTTTTGCAGGAAGCCAAAGCCTTACCCCAGAACGCCTACTGGAAAGAGCGTACAGCCGATCTTGTCACCCACGCAAATCGACTGGCTGAAGACAAGGCGACCCAATTAATGGTGAAAGCTTACAGTGCGGTGATCGCCAAAGACTTTACAGATGCCCTTAAAATCCTGAAGCAAATTCCAGAAGACTCTACGCTGTACTCTGTAGCGCAGGAGAAAATTCGCGAATACACCCAGAAGCGAGAAGTACGGGCAACCGCGCTACTTCAAAAAAGTTACAACCGTGCTGCTGTGCGAGATTTTGAAGGTGCTCTTGCTTACCTCAAACAAATCAATCCAGAAACCGGGGTCTACAACAAGGCACGGAAAAAAATTCAGGAGTATACCAAAAAACAAGAAATTCGCCTCAAGGCAATACTGGAGGCAGCCGATAGACAGGCCAGCGAAAACAACTACCTGGCGGCAATCACTTCTCTGGAAAAAATCCCTACAGGGACAACCCTGGATTCTGAAGTTCAGGAAAAGACGACTGAGTATACCGACAAGTTTTACGTTTGGGCCGATTCCCTAGTAGAAAAAGCGAGTCAGGAGGCAATTGAGCAAGACTATTCAAGCGCCCTTGCACTGCTGAAAAAAGTTCCTCTGGGCACTCCTTCCTATGGTGAAGCCCGCGAGAGAATTCAGGAGTATGCCCGTTTGCAACGCCAGCAAGAAAACGGAACTCCGCAACCCATAGAGCCAATTGCCCTTACGTCTGAAGCAAAATCGGTGGGTGCCGTGTTCGATACAACCGTATATCCTTCCAGCACTGTAACCACTCCCGTTTCTCACCTTCAGGACCTCAACCCTGGCAATTACCTGCGGGAAGTCAGCCCAAATTAACCTTCCCAAAACTGAAGTTTTACGCACCGACCACAGTTTTATCCGGAGACTTCCCAAAACTCTAGATAAATAGAACGTAACCCGGCCAGCAGCATTCACTCTGTGATGCTGCGGCCCCGTCCCCCCTCGCGCCCCTACTTGTCTCTATCGATCTCACCCATTCGGGCGATTTAGTTTAGGTAGACCTAACCAGGTAATAATGAGTGGCGCTAGCCACCATCATTAACAACTCAAAAATCATTATGATTTGGGCACCACCTTAGTTTGATTCGTTGATCTTGAGGGCATGCCACCAAAAGCCCATCTATCTTCCCATCTAACCGCTGATGAACTCAAGCGACTCTATCGACAGGCTCAGGATACGACTGAAGCTCGTCGATGGCACCTCCTCTATCTGGTTGCCCAGCAATGGACAATTAAACAGGCAGCCCATGTAGTGGGGTTAAATTACGACTACGCTAAAGAAATTGTGCGGCGCTATAACCGGGAAGGCCCCACGGCGATTAAAAACCGTAGTCAAAAGCGGCAACCTTCTTCGCGATCGCTCCTCACCCCAGAGCAACAACAGGAACTCCGAAAAGCGCTGAAAAGCCCTCCACCAGAAGGAGGCAATTGGTCTGGCCCCAAAGTTGCCCGCTGGATTGCTGCAAGAATCGGCAGGCAGGTCTATCCCCAGCGAGGTTGGGACTACCTGAAACGCCTGCGAGATGAGAATGGGATAAAAATTGAAAACTCTCACGGCTTATCGGTAAAAGAGTAATTCTCATTTCTGGGATTGTCAGATGTAAGGAGAGCATGAAGAGAGGCGGATCTTTTTCCCGTTTCTCCGGTGCTGCTATCCATCAGCCCGCTGTGGCCTGCGCGGCGAGTGTTCATCGAGTTAGCCGCTTGTTGTCCATTTGCTCAAGAATTCCGTCAACCCCTCCTTTCATCCACTCCATCATTTCTCCGCTAGAGCTGAATTGCCTGCCTGATAAAGTGCCTGAAGGGTAGCTCCATCAGTGGGGTACTCAGCGATCGCCACCTGACAGGTGGCCTGAAATCTTCTACCATCGGGTGCTGAAAATATCTGCCGCCGGAGTTTGGCTAATCCATCGGCGAGGCGATCGCGGGCTTCGGCTTTTTTCAGGCCAGGTAGACCGATGATAAACTCGCCATTGCCCCAGTAACCTGTGACTTCGCCGCTGCCCAGGGCCGACTGCAACACCTGCCCCCAGCGCTGCAATACCTGGTTGCCTGCCCCATGCCCGTACTGGACGTTGATTGCCCGCAGGTCAGCCACCGTTAACACTGCCAGACAGAAGGGCTGTTGAGTTTGGATGGTTTCCTGGAGCAACCACTCCAGATCCCGGTTGGACTGAGGTTGGTTCGCTAGCCCGGTGATGGAATCGCGGCTGGAAAGGGTCTGGAATAGACGGTTCCGCTCCAGGCGGTTGGTCATTCGGGTCAGCAGTTCTGGTCCCACAACAGGCTTCATGATGAAGTCATCGGCCCCAGATGCAAACACCTGCTGTACCGTGTGGGAATCTTTGTGCGCGGTAAGGAATAGAATTGGGAGTCCCTGCCAGGTGGGGTCAGTACGCACCGCCTGGCAAAGTTCAATTCCGTTGACTCCGGGCATTTCCACATCCAGAATCAACAGGTCGGGGGAAACCGATCGCAGCATTTCCCAGAAACGCAGGGGGTTGTCCAGTCCGGTCATCCGCATCCCCCAGGGTTCCAGGAGCGATCGCAGCACACCCAAGAAGACCGGGTCATCATCCACCACCAGCACATTGACAGTTTGAGAGTGGGACTTTTGCAATAGCTGGGTAGCTACCTCCCACACCTGGATGGCCGTTACGGGTTTGACCAGAAATCCCTGTCCTCCGGCCCTGGCAACCGTTACCCGGTCTAGCAATTCATCTGCTGTCGCCAGTACCAGCGTTGGAACCGCTGGAGTGCGGGCGGCCAGATCTGCCACCAGAGCCAGGGTGTTTTTCTGCCCGATGGTATCCACCGCCAGAACCACCAGGGAGGGAGTGTGGGATCGCAACCAGTCCGTCGCATCCTGCAACGATTCCACAGACTGCCAGCCCATGCCGGCGGAGCGTCCCAGGCTCTGGAGCGATCACTGCAACTCCGGGTCGGCATCCACCAACAGCAATTGAGCCCCCTCTGGTGGCAGGGAAGCTTCCATTTCTGCCAGGTTCAGCAATTGGGTCAGCTCCTGCACTAATGTCAGTAGCCGTTGCTCCTGCTCAGGCAATAGCATCCCCGGTGCCAGCAAAATCTGTTCCATTTCCCGCGCCAGCAATGTGCCTGCCTCTTTCTCAAACATCCCCAGCACACCCGCCAGTTTGTGGGCCGCCTTCCCCGCTTCCTGGCGCAAGGGCTTCGTTAACTTGCCAGCCTGGATTGCTGTCGCTGCCTTCTGCAAGGCCTCCAGCCGCTGCGCTATCAACCCCTGATACTGCGTCCACAGCCCTTCCATAGCCTGGTTGAACTGGTGTTCAGTGGAGGGGGGGCGAGGCGGGAGGAGCGAGGCGGGAGGAGCGAGGGGGGAACGTTCTGTCTCCTGCGGATCTTGATGGCCGACTCCTTCTTTTAACCGATAGCCAATCCCGTAAACATTCTCAATCCAGTCCGCTGCGCCAGCGGCTTTCAGCTTTTGCCGCAGTCCCTTAACGTGAGCCTTCACACTCTCTTCCAGGGGGGGATCGTCAAACGTCCAGAGGTGCTGCAAAATTTGCCCGCGACTAAAGACTCGCGATGGATTGCGCAAAAATAGCTCTAGCAGAGAATATTCTTTGGGCGTCAGATTCAAGGGTTGATCGCCATAGCTGACCTGAACCGTAGAGGGATCGAGCCGCAACTTACCAACCTGAAGTACTGGCGAGCTGGGAACAGTGCCTCGTCGCAGCAGTGCCCGCACCCTCGCCTGGAGTTCCGATAAATCCAGGGGCTTGATCAGGTAATCATCGGCACCGGCATCCAACCCCCGAATGCGATCGCTGGTAGCATCCCGCGCCGTAATGAGCAGAATAGGCGTTGAACAGCCCTGCGATCGCAACTGCTGACACAGGGAAATGCCATCCAACCCAGGCAAACCCACATCCATCAAGATCAGGTCGTATTCTGCACTCTGGGCATAGTCCCAACCACTGCGACCATCCTTCACCGTATCCACCACGTAATGCTGGCTGGTCAGGGTTTGGCGAAGCGCATCAATCAAAATTTCGTCATCTTCAATCAGCAAAATTCTCACAGGAATGTCACCTTGGTGGGAGGGGGGAGGGGATAGGGATTAGGGACTAGGGATTAGGGGCCAACAGCCAGTAGCTAACAGTCAGAGCTAATTCAAAACTCTCATCCTTCACCTCACTCGACTCACAACTCACAACTCACAACCAACAACCAACAATTAACAACTAAATTATCCTTCCCGACTTCTTCTCGATCGCTTCCTACTCTAAAACCATCGGCATAGAAAGGGTCAACTAAGAGGTAGGCGTAATTAATTACTCACCCCCTGTAGTCCCCCTGGCAAAGGGGATGGCAATAGCCGGAGGGATTGCCAGAAACTCTATATTCAATTTTATTTGACTCACCTACTTAATCATCAATCAACATCAACTTCTGGCCCCTATTCATCACTTAAAAGTATGGATTGAAACTATGTACACAAAAAGGCTGCTCAAACCATTGTGGCTGATTTTCCTGAGCAACCCTTGCAACAGCTACGAAGACCGGGTCTTTCTACTTCCTGGTCGATGGTTAATGGCAAACTCACTTGCCAATGGGCCTCTATTCAACACGAACCTTTTTAGGAAATGAAGTGGGGGCGAAGCCCCCACTCAGGGGTTCCATCCCTGCACTCTGTCTTAACCACAACGACTACCGCTATATCTATAAAGTTTTCCCGGTTACCTCTCATATTTGGAGAAACAAATCATGATTCAGTTATTGGAACGTGTTGAACCGAAAAATTTTTACGCGATCGCGACTGCCCTTTCACAAGAGCTTGCTGCTTCGGCAATTGAACGTGACCTGGAAGCTGGCATCCCGGATGCAGAAATTCGCCGATTGAAAGAATCGGGATTACTTGCGCTCAATATTCCAAGGGAATACGGTGGCATTGGTGCAAACTGGATTGAGTCCAGCAAAGTTCTGCAAGAACTTTCCAAAGCCGATGGTTCCATTGGTCAGCTTTATGGCAATCATCTCGCTCTGGTAATCATTGGGCAAATGGTTGGTACACCAGCTCAGGCAGAATACTTCTATCGCATCACGGCGCAGAATAACTTGTTTTGGGGCAATGCCATCAACACGCGGGATACTCGGCTCAAAATTGAACCTGTGGGAGACCACTATCGAGTGAATGGGATTAAGTCCTTTGGCACGGGTACGGTTGTTGCAGACATGCGTGTATTTTCTGCCATGCAAGACGGGGCGGAAATGCCAATCTTCTTTGTCATTCCCAAAACTAGAGAAGGGGTTGTCTACAACAATGACTGGGACAACATGGGGCAGCGGCGCACCGCCAGCGGCAGTTTCACCTTCAATAACGTAATCGTTTATCGGGATGAAATTGTAGGGCCATCGCCGTTTCCCGAAAGTGCTTTTCTGACGCTTCCAAGTGTAGTTGCCCAGTTAACGAAAACCTACGTTTATTTGGGAATTGCTGAAGGCGCTTTAGAGGCTGCACGGGAGTATATTCAGACAACTGCCCGCCCCTGGATGAATTCTGGAGTTGATCGCGCCTCGCAAGATCCCTATATTCTGCGACTTGATATCGCTGTTGTAAAAAAAAATCCTCTGCAAGTTGATCGCGCCTCGCAAGATCCCTATATTCTGCGACAGTATGGCGAACTGTGGTCTTCCTTGCAAGCGGCGATCGCCCTGGCAGACCGGGCAGCAGAGCAGGTGCAAATAGCCTGGGATAGGGGCGTGGCACTCAGACTAGAAGAACGTGGTGAAACAGCGATCGCCGTTTCCACGGCCAAAGCCTTTGCCATTAAGGTGGGCACTGATATCACAAATCGCATTTTTGAAGTCATGGGTGCCCGTGCAACAGCCAGCCGCTATGGGTTTGATCGCTACTGGCGCGATCTGCGGACCTTTTCTTTGCACGATCCGCTTGACCATAAACTGCGCAGCATTGGCAACTGGGTGCTGAATGATGAAATGCCAGTTCCTAGTCAGTATTCGTAAGAACAAACCTGACGCTTAAACCTCTAAGGTTTTGGGGTAGTGTTCTGTCAAACTCTAATTTTAGGGTGAACCCATTGGCTCGTAGTCGGCGCTTTAGCGCTGAAGCGCTTACTACAAACCCTAATTTCTAGAATTGACGCTGCAGTAGTGCCCAAATCGTAATGATTTTTGAGTCGTTAATGATGGCGACTAGTGTCGCTCATCATTACCTTGTCAGGTCTACCGGTTTTGGCACTCCTCTCCCTTTCCCCTGATTGACTGACAAAACCCAATTGCCCTCACCCCAAGCAACTCGTTCTAGTCCTCCCCTTCGTCCCCTGGTGAGAGAAGAGGTTAGGGGATGAGGGGGAAAAGATTTGTCAGTCAATCAGGTCAAAATGAATATTGGCATGAATCTTTGAATTGAATTGAATACTTTTTAGCATTACTAAGTATCTTTTTATACAAAAAACGTAAATTTTGATACCTGAGATAGTAGTTGTTTAAATTAATTATCTGCCCAAAAAACTTTTGAAAATCCCAAAAATTGCGAGCCAGGTCAGGGAACTGCAACTCAGGCAGATGTTCGATTTCGTGCTTTTCCCCACCTGCGATTCAAAACTTTGCCAATCAATCAGTACATCCCCATTGGTGGCAGTGTTGATAGCGATCGCAATGAATGCTTTCCATCCACGATGCTATCAATAATTCTGCTCCTTTGAGTCCTGGTTTATTTACAAAAACTTAATTATACTTCTGACTTCTTCACAGGACGTAAACCCAAAAGTAAAACAAATTCAGTTAACCTTTATCCAACAACGGTTCTCCTGGTTTCTGAGTGAAAAAGTAGTGCAAGATACTTTTTCACTTTCCATAACTTCCCCGAATATCCATGTCGTTCTAGTGAATCAGCGAATCAGGGATGCTTTTTACTAAACGTTCAGGAGAACCTTAAGACTTGCAACAGAACAGTCATTCATCGTTGTTCCAAAGCCCTTCGGGTGCAGGGGTTGATACTCGCGTAAAACTTCCGTGGATTTTGGCTACGTCGTCTTGAAGATATTTGAGTCGAATTTTCTATGAAGCGTTCAATCCTATCAGCAACCCTATTATCTTGCACCGTCTTCTCCTGTCTGACCCTGCCTTTAGCCGTTTTGGGTTCCCGTTCGATTGTGATTGAGTTCCAGAAAGAACCTATTTTTTCTGGCAAACTCAGAGACATTGCGCCTCCCTATCTGGCTATTGCAGCAACAACCAGTTTAGGGGCTGGTGCTTTGAGCCTTTTGTTTGCCGGATGGCGCAGGTCTTCTCACAAATCTGCTCAAATTCAAAAACAGCTCTCCCAACTGCAACAAGAACTGCACGAAAAAGAATCGTTGCTGGATGAGTTGCGCCTGTCAGAGTCCTATTTGCAGTTAACGGGGTTGCATCAATTTCTGAATCCGGAGGCTATTTCCTCTCTGACTGCAGTTTCAGAAAAAATGACTCCGCAGGTTGTGAAGCCTATTGCAGAGGAAACTCCCGAAGAAGTTGCGCAGCCGATGACAATGGTAGTGCAAAACTTTGTACATCAGCCTGATTCAATTGCGCTCAAATCTGCGTCTCCCGCTGCTCCTTTGCGTTCAACGCACACAGTTGTAGATACGATTGAATCTACCACAGCAGTCATGAAATCCAGAACTGTAAGCTCTGAGAAAACTCCAGTTCAATCAGCTCCAGAAGTTCTGGCTCAGGTGGATGAATTGCAAACTCAACTGGAGCAAATGGCCACTCAATTGAATAGCCTGCATACTTCCCTGCGGGAGGTACAGGAAACCCCGGTGGCTCAACCCTCTGAACCTCCCAGCTCAGTGCTGGAGCATTTGCATCGGCGGCTCCAGTTGCTAGAGTCAAGCTGGATGAAAGAACAGGCTGCCTCTTAGCATTTGCACCGTGGCGGTTTATCCCCAAATTTTGGGAGTTTTGGGTTTTGAGTTTTGAGTTAATTCCTACTACTCACTCCTGACACCTGCTATATTCCGACCCTGCCAGCACAATCGCAAAGATACAGTCAGTTCCAATTTGAAGTGATTGCTCTGAACCAGGGTTGATGAATAGCGTTCATCCTGAACCTATCAAGGATTTTGATAGGTTCTACAGGTACCAGGGGGCAACTTCACAAATTCTGTCCAATTCTGGTTGCGTGCAGAAACAGTTTGGTTCTAACTCCATTTGTGTTTTCCTTTGACCTCCCCCCAACTCCCTTCGGCTCTCCTGAGAGTTTGGTGGTAAGCGTCGTTTATCACCAAAACAAAATCAATATTCCAGGGATTTTGTTTGAGATGAAAGAGTAGCTTACGCTACTTTTTCACTGCCAAGCTGGGAAAACCCTCCTTTCTCTCGTAGGGAAAGGGGAGAGCTTAAAAGCCCCTCTCCGCATCGGGAAGAGATTGGGGAGGGGGCGGAGTGGTTTCAAATACAAAATTGCTCAGAATCAGAAACAGCTGAGCGTGAAATCCTGACGGCAGATAGTGTTGAGTTCCCTGCTGGTAAATAGATGATCCCGTTGGATTGAGGGTGCGATCGCGTAAAGGGTAACTCACTATTGGCAAAGCATGTCCAACTCCTTTTCATCCTGTTCTTCTAAACGCTTATCCCTGGGTCAGTTCCAACTGGTAGGAGCGGTATCGGTATTATGTGCCTCTGGACTGATTGGCGGAGAAACAGTTCAGGCAGAGGCTCTGCCTGGCCCCCAGGCACGAGCAACTGACCCATCGAAGGATATCACTCCTTTCTTGCCCCCGGTTCCATCTCCCCCCCAAACGGAAGACGACTTCATTCGGCAGATGGCTGGTAACAAGCCAGTCGTGCCGACTTCCAATCTTTCGGCTCCGGCACCCAGTTTTCGCCCGCCCGGTTCTGTGACTCAGGCAGGCACCGTTCGGCCCCAGGCAGAATCAATTCCAACGACTCCAGAGCGAATTCTTCCGACGTTCAGTTCTGCACCCCAGACGGCAGCGGTCGGAAACTCGGATGTCGGTCTGCGGCTGTTTGCCCCCCTGGGCAAGCCTGAAACTAAGCAGGGCGATCGCTGCGAGTCAGGCCGCTGCCCCAGTCCATCCCCTGCACCAGCAGAAACAGCAGCAGAAATCGAATTCAGTCAAACCAGTACCCCCACTGCAACACCAGCGGGTGCAGCACCCCTACCACCATTGCCTGAGCCCCCTCAACCATCCTCGACAACACCCGCTCCAGACCCCTTACCTGGAAAACGCCCTTCGACCCGCCGTGCCGCGTTGAATCCACCGACCCTAAAGTTTCAGGCCGTTGACATTTTCCAGGGCAATGAAAACTCAGCCCGCGCAAGGGTAACAGGAGTCTATCCCCTCTCGCCAAATGTGGTGGTGGGCGGCACGATCGACTTTACGGATGGTAATGCCTTCACTGATTCGCCAGATCAGGGCATTAGCATCAATGAATTGTATGTGGCCGCCGCCTTTCCGGGCGTACCCAATCTGCGTTTTGCCGTCGGGCAACTCGATCTTACCTCCTACTTTGATCGCAACAGTTTTGCCAAAGATGGAGCGACTCACTTTTTCAATCCAGTTTTTCAAACCAATCTAGCCCTAGCAGCAACGGGCATTGGCTCTCGTCCAGCCGCACTGGTAAACTGGAGCATTACCGATTATCTGGAGGCTAAGGCCGCTGTCTTTTCCTCTTCCCGCAGCATCAGCGACTTTAGCCTGGATGGGTTTGCAGGGGAGGTGGGGCTGCGCTATGGCAACTTCATTGTGCGAGGCACCTTTGCCAGTGGTCGGGATGCTGGGGCAAGAAGTGGATTCCGCGAAATCTTTCAAATTGATCGCGGCGATGGTCGGAGCGGGCCGCTGCGGGGCGATCGCGAAGATTCCTATGGCATCAACGCCGAGGTCTTTATCCCCGAACTCAAAATGGGGATATTTGCGCGCTATGGACGCTATTTCAATC
Source organism: Leptolyngbyaceae cyanobacterium HOT.MB2.61 (assembly GCA_023511615.1). Lineage (GTDB taxonomy): Bacteria > Cyanobacteriota > Cyanobacteriia > Leptolyngbyales > Leptolyngbyaceae > Leptothermofonsia. The sequence goes on along the minus strand of JAIMBL010000011.1, from coordinate 20,009 downwards.
GTGGCGTGGGTGAAGGTGGTGACACCTACAGTGCAGGGATTAATTTCCTGGATCTGTTGATGCCGAATGATCGACTGGGGATTGCCTACGGGCGAGCTTTATCGAGCGAGAAGTTGCGCAAGCAGGCAGGGGAGAAAGTTCCAGATGTATTTGAAGTCTTCTACGATTTTGCAGTGCTGAAAAACCTGCGCTTAGCCTTCTCCTATCAGGCATCGAATGGCTTTTCAGAAAGCATTTTCGGAGTCCGGGTTAAGACCGAATTTGATTTAGTGCCACCCAGGAGGTAGGGAAGATGAGGAGTGGTGGTCGCTGGTTTGCGTTTGTGGCTCACCTCAGCATCGTGTTAACGGGAGTGCCGCTGGTTCTGGATTTCAGTACGCTGGCAGTCCATGCCCAGGCGATTCCAGCCGAAGTTCAGCAGGGCTATGGGCTATTGGGGAAAGGTTGGGTGAAGGATGCGATCGCCACCTTTCAGCGAGCCGTGCAGCGCTATCCCCAGTCGGTGGAAGCCCGGTTGGGGCTGGCGATCGCCTACCGTCGCAACGGGCAGGATGCCGAAGCATTTCGCGCCTATGAACAGGTACTGGCCCTTGACCCCAACAATCAACTGGCACTGAGAAGCCTGGGTCTGTTGGGTGGCTATCGCCCAGAGTGGCAGGCCCGCGGAATTGAGGCCCTCACCACCCTGCTCAACCTCAATCCCAATGACGGAGAGGCACGGGCACAACGAGCCTTACTCTACGGCTATCAGGGCCGCTTTGCCGAAGCCCTGGTAGACTATCAGATTGCGTTGCAGGGCAACCCCTCGCCTGATGTTCTGTTGGGGGCGGCTCAGGTGTATACCTACAACGGCAGTTATCAACAGGGATTGGAGCTATTTAACCGCTACCAGCAAACGGGGGGAAAGATTCAGGGCTTTGCGGCGATCGCCTATGCCCGTGCCCTGCGCAATATAGGCAATGCAGCCCAGGCCATAGAGGTTTTGCAAACCCAACTGAACCGACCCAATCGATCCACGGAACTGGATAGCGAACTGCGAGCAGAATTGTCCTTAGCCTATCTGGCGAATCAGCAGCAAGCTCAGGCTCTAGCGGCTCTTGATCCTCTCCGCGATCGCCCCGCCGCCACCCTACCCCTGGCCAGAGGGCTGAATGAAATTGGGCGGCAATTGAATCTGCCAGCGTTGACCACAGAAGCCGCAACCCTCTATCAGCGGGTATTGGCTCAAACGCCCAATCCATCTCCTGCCCTGTTGCAGGAAGCCGCAGATGTCCTTAGCGGTCAGTCCCAGAATCGGGAGGCAGCCCTGCAACTCTATCGTCGAGTCGCCCAGACCCAGCCCGAAGACCGGGCGCTTCAGGTTAAGATTCTGGCCTTAGAAAGCCAACTGGGCGCCCTTTCTAAAGCAGAACTGCGTCAGAAATTACAGCCGCTACTCAATCCCCTGCCCACTGATGCTTTCCAGCAACAGGCGATCGCCCAGGCGCTGGTACGGGTAGACCCCGACCCCGAATTTTTGCCCATCTACCAGACCCTGCTGCAATCCGAAGCAGGACAGACGGAACCGTTTCTGAACTTCCGGGTAGCCCAAATTCTGGTGGAACGTAACGACCTGGTAGGTGGCCGCAATGCCCTCGCTGCCTACACCGCAACGCCCCAGGCTAAAGGCGATCTGGCTCCCCAACTGTTAGCCGCCGAAATTGAGCGGCGCGAAGGCAACCTGACCGCCAGTGCCCGCCGCTACGAAGCCATCCTGGCGGCCAGCCCGACGGATAGCGACGTGCAGTTAGCCGCGATCCGGGGTCTGGCAGGAGTACGTCTGGCTCAGGGACGCACCAGCGACGCCCTGCAACTCTACGACCAGTTGGTTGCCCGCAATCCAACAGATGCCAGGCTGCAACTGGGACGTGCCAGTATTGCATACCAGGCAAAACAGATTTCCACCGCTGAAGCCGAAGCAGTTCTCAATAGCTGGTTGAGGAGCCGTCCCGCCTCTGACACCCCCCTGGAACTGTTTAGCCTGGTGGGAGCGCTTCCCCCCGATCCCCAACGCGAACCCCTCTACCTGATACTGGCCGAGGCAGACCCTGACTATTTGCCTGTGCAACTGCGTCTGGTGCAGGTGGTGGCCAGGCGCGACCCCGCAGAAGCTAAAGCCCTGGCCCGTCAACTGATTGCCCGTAGCCGTGCCAGTGGAACGAATGATACCAGCACTTATCTGTTACAGGGGCAACTGGCCCAGGCCGCCGGAGACATCTCCCTAGCTGATCAGGCGTTTCAATCTGTTTTGGAACAGCAACCGGACAACGTGGACGCCCTGATTGGACTGGGAGACATTCGCTTCCAGCAACGCCAGTGGGGAACGGCCCGCCAGCTTTACAGTGAAGCCCTGGCGCTGAAACCAGGTGATGTGGGTATCCAGCGATCGCTAATTGAAGTCGAAGTAGCCCAGGACCATCCCCTGACCGCTTTGCAAAAGCTGGAACAACTCCAACTGCAACAGGGCGCATCCACCACAGACTCAGAACTGGCCCAGCGCCAGCAAAAGATCGAAGAAGACTTTCTGAAACGGCGAGGATTCCAACCTCCCTGGGAGCGCTATTGACCCATACTCGCTCAGGGGAAGGGGAAAGGGGAGGATGGGTGGCTCTCCCCCTCCTTCCTCCTCCTTCCTCTCCTTCCTCAACTAACAACTCCCTCATTGATTGATGGGCAACACTCTCATGCATTTACCAATTGTGTTTGCCACCACTTGCCTGACGCCGGCCCTGGAAGGTTGCCAGAACCTTTCCCTGTTGAACCAGGCTACTCCACGGCCAACACCTGCGATCAAATCGCCCCCTCCCCTCCCAGCAACTATTACCTCAGTTGCCCCTGCTGATCACCAGACTTTATTGCTCCAGAGTTGGGCAGCTTACCGGGAGCGGTTCATCCAGGCTGATGGTCGGGTGATTGACCGGGAGGCCGATGATCGCTCCACCTCCGAAGGGCAGGCCTACGCCATGTTGAGAGCGGTAATGGTGGGCGATCGCAACACCTTTGACCGTACTCTGCAATGGGCTGAAAACAATTTGCAACGGCAAACCAATGGCAAACGCTCTGATCACCTGTGGGCCTGGAAATGGGGACGCACCTCCCAGGGAGTGTGGGGCATTCTGGATGGCAACTTTGCCAGCGATGCTGATATTGATACCGTAACTGCCCTCATCTTCGCCGCCCGCCGCTGGCAGGATTCTGCCTATCTGAACCTTGCCCGCACCAAGCTGAACGACCTCTGGAACCTGTCTACCGTCACCGCATTCCCCACAAGTGTCCAGGCTGATGATAGGCGCAAACCCAGACAAAGAGAGCCTTTCGCCCCTGGCTCCTCCCCCTTGGTCTCTCCGCCCTATCATCCCAGCCAGGCTGGCAACCCCTCTCGCTACCTTCTGCCCGGCCCCGCTGCCGCCTTTCAACAGGCTGCCACGGTTCAGATCAACCCCTCCTACTTTGCGCCCTATGCCTTCCGCCTGTTTGCCCAGGTAGACCCCACCCACGATTGGCCCAGCTTGGTCAACAGCAGTTACGAGATTTTGCAGCAGGCTACCAGATTGTCATCCGTTGGGTTGCCGAACGATTGGGTCGTGCTGGATTTGAAAACTGGCAGCGTCAAACCGCTGACAATCGCCAAGCCGGGCACCAGCGACTACAGCTTTGATGCCTACCGCGTCTGGTGGCGAGTCGCCTGGGACGCCGCCTGGTTCAAAGAACCCAGAGCCATCCGGTATTTACAGACCCAATTGAATTTTCCACAGCGACTCTGGCGATCGCAGCGCAAAATTCCCGCCCGCATCAACCTCCAGGGCAAACCCACTGTCACCTACGAAGCCACCGCCCAATACGCCATGCTGTATGCCGCTTTCCAACTCATCGACCCACCCATCGCCCAACAAATCGAAGCCACCAAACTGACCCCCCGCTATCAGCAGGGCTTCTGGGACAACGATTCCGCCTACTACACCCAAAACCTCGTCTGGATCGGGCTGCTTCCTCCCGATGGAATCATGCCGCTTCTTCAGCCGAACTAGTGGATGGGTGGATGGGTTTCCACCTCACTCCTCCCCCCTCTCTAACAACTAACAACCAACCCTTCTACCCCCTGCCATGAAGCGCAACTCCCGTTCTAAACTTATTCACCGTCTTGGTTTTCGTCATCGATCGCGCCCATTGCGGTTGCCATCTGGCGCGATCGCCTGGCTGTTACTGTCCACTCACCTTGGCATGATTCTTGGTTCCCTGGCACCGCTGGCTCAAGCTCAGAACAATTTGCAAAAGCAGGAAGATCAGCTGATTCGCCAGTTTGCACCACCGCCTGGGCCGCCGCCTGCACCCGTTTACCAGCCTGCTCCCGCTCCGCCCCCTGTTGCTGACTACACAGCTCCGGCTCCCGCTCCTGCTCCGCCCAGTCAGCCTGCCAGTCCGGCTCCCGAAAGAACGGCCAGCAAACCCCGTGAAACGGCAGATAGGATGCCTCTCAGCCAGTACGTTTATGAGTTCAATCGGGATCCCAATGTGGGCAATAGCCTCCAGTTGCGGGGAACTTATGGTGAAGCACGGTTGAAATTTACCCGTCCGCGTAACTGGGATCTGAAATCGGTGAAAGCCCTGATCCGCTTCCAGCATTCCCCGGCCTTGCTGGCCAATCGTTCAAACCTGACGGTACGGGTGAATGGCACCAGTGTGGGTAGTGTACCGCTCAATCGTAAGCAGTCCCAAACCGGGCAAATCCTGGTCAACATTCCCCCCAACCTGATCCAGAACTACAACGAGTTGACCCTGATTGCCCAGCAGAACAACTCGCCCACCTGCTCCGACCCAGCAGACCAGACTCTATGGACGGAGATTTTGCCTAACTCCCGGCTGCTGTTTGATTTTCATCCAAAGGCGATCGCCCTCGACTTCAGCCACTATCCCTATCCGTTATTCGATGACCTGAGCCTGGATGCCAACCAGGTGGCTTACTTACAGCCGACTCAAATCAATGAATCGTGGCTCACTTCCATTGCCCGCTTTCAGGCAGGCATGGGACGGCTGGCCGACTTTCGCCCCCTGGACAGCCAGCTGGTGAAAAAGCTGAATGAAGTGCCTTCTAACCATCGGCTGGTCATCATTGGCACCCCCCAGGAACAACCTGCATTAAAGTCTTTAAAGCTCCCCTATCGGATGGCGGATAACCAGTTTATTGACGGCAGTAAAGTCCCTTTGCCAGAGGATGTGGGGCTTCTGATGTTGACCACCAGCCGCAACAATGACGTGCCCATACTGGTGGTGACCGGGAATGGTCCCGAAGGGGTGGCCAAGGCGCTTCAATTTTTGCTCCAACCCCAGCAGCGCAAGCTGGGCACTGGAGCCGCCGTTCTAGTGGATCAGTTAGGTGAGGCCCCTTCCCCCCCGCCACGCCAGTGGCCCCGCTACTTACCCGAAGAAAACTCCTTCCCGCTCAGCAAGTTGAAGGGACTGAACGATGAACCGATTCAGGATGTTACTGTCCGGGGAGCCTACGCCCCTCCGGTTGAATTTAACTTCCGGGCTTTGCCGGACGATCGCTTCAAGCGAGGCAACACCATGACCCTGGTTTATAGCCACAGTCCCCAGATCAACCCCCGCCTCTCGACGCTGGAAGTGCGGATCGATGGCATCCCCATCGGTGGCAAACGGCTCACCTCGGAAAATGGGGCAAACCGGGAGTCGGTTAACCTGAATCTGCCAGAAGATTTGATTAAGCCCAATTCCAAGATGCAGGTCGCCTTTAACCTGGTGCCCAAAGAACCGGGAGAATGCGGCAGAGTGGTGGATCAGCAACTCTGGGGCACCGTTCATGGCGATACCCAGTTCAATCTACAGCGGGATCATTCGGTCAAACTGCCTGATTTGAAGCTGCTGCAAACGGGCTATCCCTTTACCGCCCCACAGGATCTTTCCACCACGGTGATCGCCCTCCCCGACAACCCATCCAATTCTGAACTGGAAACCCTGCTGGAATTCAGTGAACGGTTGGGGAGGCTGAGCCAGTCCGATGGCATTCAACTCCAGGTATACACCGTGGGCACCCTGCCAGAGCCAGTAAGGGTACGAGCCAATCTGGTCGGCATTGGCAAACGGGAACGCTTTCCCTTCCCGGAAGTATTCCAATCCAGAGGTTTCCAGATTGGCGACCTGTTTGGCCGTCGCTCAGACCAGAGCCAGGTGCAAACCCTGCCCGATACGGGGGGGGTTGTGAAACAAATCCTGTCTCCCTGGAACCGCGATCGCGTCTTACTGGCATTAACCGCCCAGACCGATGCGGGCCTGGATAAACTGAAAGACCTGTTTGCCTACGACTCCCTGTTTTTCCGACTCAAAGATGACACGGTCGTGATCAACACCAGCGAGAAGAATCCCTCCCAGTACAAACCCGACGCCTGGGCGATGCAATTCTTCCAGGAAGCCGACAAAACGCAGCACATTGACAACTCCACTCCGTTGACCAAAGCTTCCCGCTTTCTGCAAGATCACTGGTACTTTCTGCCCACGGGAATTGTCACTGCCTCTCTGGTGCTCTACGGAGTAGTTCAACTCTACCTCAAGCGTATGGCTGTAGGAGGCAAGCGATGACCAGTCCTTCTTTGAAGTCACCCAAACAAGGCAAGCGCCAGATGATAATCAATACACTGGTGGCGCAGATTCCCGACTTTTTTGACCGCACCCTGGATCGGGCCGGACGCCGCCAACTGCTGGGCCTGGTTGGATTGATGCTGGTTCTGTCGGTGCCGTTAATTGTGACGCCGCTGGAAATCTGGCAACAGGGATTGGTGGCGGTTCTGTTGATTGCAATTGGCTGGCTGGTAGTACAGGTGGAACACCGCCAAGCCGATGCGCAAACCAGTGAATACCTCCACCTGTTTCTGGTCTGGCTGAGCGTTATCACCACCCTGCGCTACTTCTACTACCGCACTGCCTATACCCTCAACTTTGATGGCTGGGTGAATACGGTCTTCTGCCTCCTGCTCTATGGAGCCGAGCTTTATGCCGTCATCGGATTATTGCTTTCCTACTTTCAAACGCTGAAGTTGAAGGAACGCCAGCCCGTTCCTCTGACGCTCAGACCCCAGGAGCAATGGTTCACAGTAGACCTCTACATCCCCACCTACAACGAGGATGTGGAAATTGTCCGTAAAACAGCGATCGCCGCCATGGCCGTCGATTACCCAATGGACAAAAAGCGAGTGTATATCCTCGATGATGGGCGCAAATTTCCCGAACGGCGGCAGGAACTGCGGCGCATGTGTGAAGAACTGGGCTGCACCCTGCTGACGCGAGACAACAACGACCACGCCAAAGCGGGTAACATCAACACGGCCATGCGCCGCACCAGTGGAGATCTGATCCTGATCCTGGACTGTGACCACATCCCCTCCCGCGATTTTTTGCAAAACACCGTCGGCTTTTTCTACAATCCCAAGGTTGCCCTGGTGCAAACCCCCCACTGGTTCTACAATCCTGACCCGTTTGAACGCAACCTGCTGACCCAGGGACGCATTCCCGTCAGCAACGAACTGTTTTACAAAGTGGTGCAGAAAGGAAACGATTTCTGGAATGCCGCTTTCTTCTGCGGGTCGGCAGCATTGATTCGCAGAGATTACGTGTTGCAGGTGGGGGGAATCGCCGTTGAAACCGTGACGGAAGACTGCCATACTTCCCTGCGACTGCACTCCCAGGGCTATGACTCGGTTTATTACGACAAAATCATGATTGCTGGACTGGCCCCGGAGAAATTCTCTGCTCTGGTGGGTCAGCAGGTGCGCTGGGCACGGGGTATGGCCCAAATTCTGCGTCTGGAAAATCCGCTGTTTAACCGTCGGCTCAAACTCACGATTCCCCAACGGTTGTGTTACTTTTCGGCGATGTTTGGGTTTTTCTATGGCTTTCCCCGCATCATGTATGCGATCGCTCCCACCCTGTTTTTACTGTTTGCCATCAATCCAATTCGGGGTTTGGGATTAGAAACCCTCGCCTATGCTCTACCCCACATTGTCCTGGCGATGAATACCAATTACATTGTTTCTAAGCGAGTGCGGTTCTCCTTCTGGAATGAAGTCTATGAATTTGCCCTGGCATTTTTTACCGCGATTGTCACTTTGATGGCAGTATTGAATCCGAAGCTGGGTAAATTCAATGTCACCGATAAGGGCTTATCCGTTACCAAACGCAGTTTTGATTGGACTTCTGCCCGTCCTCTGCTCATTGTTACGGCACTGGTGATTGCGTCCCTGCTGGCAGTTCCTTTCTGGCTGATTTTGTACCCCGAAGACAAGGAAGCCGTTTTGGTGAATGCGGCCTGGGGAGTGTTTAACCTGGTTCTGATGCTGGGTGCCCTGCTGGTGGCCCTAGAGCAACCCCAACTGCGGCGATCGCACCGCTTATATCGCCAGTTACCCGTCACTCTGTACAGTCAAGATCAAACCTGGCAGGGCAGAACCGTGGATGTCAGTGAAACCGGAGCCCGCTTTATTCTGGACGCCTGGCCTAACATTCCCGATGTGGTGGAACTGGAACTGGTGGGAGACTACGGTGCCAGAGCCTTTGTCACAGCTCAGATTGTTCGGGGTGTGCCTTTGAATGAGAATCAGACGTTGCTAATCGCAGACTATCTGGAACCCACCCGTGAACAGATGGATGCTCTGATCCGGGTGCTCTATTCCGATGTGGCCGAGTGGTACGGGCAACACCGGGAACAGGTGGATGATCCGCTGGAATCTCTCCGGTTTATTGCCTCCAGTGTCAACCGTTCCCTGCGAGAACCCCAGCCGATTCAGGGAGTGCGCGTGCGCAAGCAGGTGCAAACTCCGGTGCAGCTTTTCTGGGAAGGGCATCTTTTCCCTGCTACTGTGACGGAGGTTGGAGCCCAGAGTACACAATTAGTTGTAGATGCCCGGAGGGTGCCAAACTGGGAGATCCTTCAGCGGAAGAAACCGATTGTGGGTTTACTCCAATACGACGAAGAAGCGAGGGAATGGAATCGACTGCTGGCGATCGTCGAATCGGCGGTCCCACAAACATCCCCCACTTCCCATCCTTTTCCATCCGATGCGATCCAGATTGAGCTTCGTTTCCCGGAGCGTTTACGTACCCATCAGGAGCCCAAGATTCAGCAATTGATGTCAGGTAACTGATGCACGGCTGGGAAGGTGTTTCCTCCTGGAGAAATCTCCAGGAATCAGAAGCCACAGCTCACACAGAGTTTGTCATTCTGGCTTCTGCTCCCTGCCCCCACTGGACTCTATTGTTGCTCCTCCTCCTGGATTCCAAACACTTCGCCGAATACCTTCTGTACCTTGTAACCCGAATCAATCGATTCCAGAGGGTCTTTGCGTAGTCGGTGGCGCAGACAGAGGGTAATAACACGACGGATGTCCTGCACCGTCACTTCGGTACGACCTTCAAACGCTGCCAGAGCCTTAGCCGCCCGGTTAGTGACGATATCGCCGCGCAAACCATCAACGTTCAGTTCAGCGCAGACCTGAGAGATTTTCACCCGCAGGTCGTAGTCAATCGTGACCTGCTTCAGCAGTTCCTGCGCATTCACCAATCGAGCCCGGAGCTCGTCTTGCTGAGCCTGGTACTTTTCTAAAAATGCAGTGGGATTGCTGTCAAACTCGGTTCTCTGCTCAACGATTTGTACCCGCAATGCTGGATCTTTTACGGTTCGAATCTCGGCATGCATACCAAATCGATCAAGCAACTGGGGACGCAGTTCGCCCTCTTCCGGGTTGCCTGAACCAACCAGCACAAAGCGGGCCGGGTGCCGAATGGAAATACCTTCCCGTTCGACAGTATTCCAACCCGAGGCGGCGGAGTCCAACAGCACATCCACCAGGTGATCATCCAACAGGTTGACTTCATCAACATAGAGAATGCCCCGGTTTGCTTTGGCTAACAGACCTGGTTCAAAAGCTTTGACCCCTTCGGAAAGAGCTTTTTCGATGTCGATGGTGCCACACACCCGGTCTTCGGTTGCTCCCAAGGGCAGGTCAACCATCGTCACTTTTTTCTTAATGACAGGCAGTTCCACCCCCTGCTCTACCTGCTGACGAACGGTTTCGCCCATCAATTCTGGATCGGTGGGGCTGCTGTTAAAGGGATCGTCGGCCACCACATCGATTTCCGGGAGCAGGTCTGCCAGGGCACGGATGGTGGTGGTTTTGCCGGTGCCGCGATCGCCCATAATCATCACCCCACCAATTTTGGGGTCAATGACGTTTAGCAGTAGCGCCAATTTCATCTCTTCCTGCCCAACAATCGCCGTAAATGGGAATACGGGGCGACGACGGACAGTTGCACGGCGAACCGCCTGACCATTCTCAACGGCAGAAGGAGTGCTGACTTTGTGGGACTTTTTAGACGACACAGATTGACTATCCTCAACAGCAGAGGGATTCGCAATAAAACTCACAGCTTTTCCGAAAGATTAGGGATTTTGATCACCGCCTCCCATTGTGCCACAGAGAGGGACAGGCAAAGAGGGGTGGGTGGGGGTAGACCTGACAAGGTAATGATGAGCGGCACTAGCCGCCATTGACGACGCAGCTTGCCTGTAGAAGGGTCAGATGATTTTCCTGGAGTACGGTACAGCGATCGCGGGCCTGCTGGAGGAGGGGGATTTTTTGCTGTTGCAGAGCATTGGCGGCCTGGCTGGCGGCGGGCTGGTACTGTTGCAGCCAGGATTTTTGTAAATAGCGAGGGGTGAAGGTGTCCGCATCCACCAGCCAGAAGTCAATTCCATACTTCTCAGTAAATTGCTGGACTTGTTTGGGATCGGTACTGTACTGGGCCTGGATCTGATCAATCACCCGTTCGCGAAACTGGCGGTAGTAGCCGAGGTGGTAAGGGATGGCAAATTCCCGCCCAATCAGGACAGAGCGCCGGGCAAAGGTCGGGAGATTGTTGGCTTCCAGCAGGGTCGAGGCAATTAAGGTATCTTTGGGCTGCTGGGCCAGGAAACGGTAAGTTTCAGGAGCAATGCCCCTGATGTAACCGGGAAAGGGATTGCCCAGCGCTCGCACAATAGGATAGGAGGTCTTCAAACAGGCGATCGCCGGATACATTACCAGCGTCAGGATCAGAAGCCCCACAATTCCCCAGGTCGCCTGTTTTTTACTGGCAGTAGGACGTCTATTGACCCACTCTAACCAGGCATCCAGCAGAATCGTGAGTGAGAGGGCGGCAGCGATTGCCAGAACAATCCGCAGGCTGTGCTGGGTATAGCGGTTGGGCAGATGGAGCTTGAACAGCAGCAGATGGGCAGCGAAGAACAGGGACAGAGAAGATAAGACAGTCCATTGCAATGCCCAGACACTTTCGGTGGTCTGGCGGGTGAGGGAAAACCGTGGCGACCTTAGTATCCACGGCAGGAACAACCCAAACACCATCGGGGCAGGCAGGAAAATACGCTCTGGCCGGGCCAGCATACCACTGCGTTCGGAAAAGAGCCAGAATGTCCAGGGGCTATGGCTGAAGAAGCTATTACGACCGGGGTCCCAAAATTCTGGCATTTGTCTGGCCTGAGTTGCCCCAATTACCGGTCCAAATTCAGACCCTCCCTGCAAGATGAAGGGAAGAATCACGATCGCCGCCACCGCCAGCCCCCATCCGCAAAACCAGTAGTCCTGTTGGTCTGATGACAGCCTGGGCCATTTGCCTTCCCACTTCACCAGGGAAAACAGCAGCACTCCGCAGGCAATCAACATCACCTGGGGGTAAAACAACCCCTGTAGGGCGATCGCGAGCAGACAGGTCAACAATGACCTGCGCACCAGGTAGTACAAAAACGCCAGAAACAGCGGATACAGAAATGCTCTCGGAGTTGCCGAGTAGAGGTCATCGGACATCATTAGATTTTGACTCAGCAGCAGCGACGCCAGAAAGCCCGCTACCGGCACAGGCAAAATTTGAAGGCAAACACCAAAACAATAAGCCGCGGCTATTAAACCCAATAGAGCAGGCAGCCACTTGCTGAACAATAAGGGCTCCACGCCCAGTGCCGCACCTGAGCAATAAACGGCGGTATAGCCCAGGGGAGCAACGGATTGAAAATAGTCCGCTATCAGGTCGTTTGGAAACTGCTCCCGATCTATCAACCGTTGCAGCCAGAACACATGCTGGCGGGCATCGTCCTGAACCACATATTCACTGCTAAAGGCCTGCTGAAGGGAAAGCAACGCAATCACTCCGGCACCCACGAGGCTCAGCGTGAACCAGAAGAAGATACTGGCCCTGGAGGGTTTGGGAGTGAACAGCAGTTGCAGACGGGTAAACATGGATTTCAGAACCGCAAACAATCATTTCTGCAAGGTACGCACGGTTGTCATGAATTGGTTGAGAAAGGCCAACCCTGCGATCGCGGGAATCAAATAGCGCAATGTACATAGTACGCCCAGGGCTGCCGCCGTTGCCGCATTGAAATAGGGAGCATAGAGAAAGAGCAATGCCGCATCACGGGTGCCAATCCCAGCAAAAGTAAGCGGCAACAGCCCGGCCAGGATTGCCAGGGGCGACAGTGCTAGGTTGGTAATAAAGGGCGTCCAGGCATTCAGAGCCAGGATAAAGAACCAGATTTGCAGCAGGTGCAAAAACCAGAGGAAGACAGATGTAAACGTAATTTTCAAGAGCTGGGGGCGATCGCTCCAAAAATGCTCATGCATCTCCTGCCAGGCTGTTTGCAATTTCAAAAGCGTTGCTTTGATGGACTTCGGAGCAACCCTCTGAGCAAAGGAGAAAAAGAGCTGGGCAAACTGGCGTGACCCCAACACCAATCCACCACCCACAAACCCCACCCCTACCCCCATCAGCATGACCCAGAAAAACCAGTCCTTCTGGGGATAGAGTAGCAGACCAAAGGCACACCACAGCAACAAGGACAGCATGTCACACGCCTTCTCAAAAACCACCAACGATAAGGCCAGCGATCCGCTCAAATGCCCCTGCTCGCGCATAAAGTACGCCTTGGCAACATCCCCCATTTTTGATGGCAACACCATATTCAGCGTACTGGCAACCAGAATGAGCCGATTCGCTTCAGAGAAGGAAAGCGTTTTGAGTTTTGAGTTTTGAGCTTTGAGTTTTGAATTGTCGTCCGTCGCCTGTCGCCTGCCGCCTATCCCTCGTTGTCTGTCATCTGTCCCTCCTCCTGGCATCAACTGCTGTAACCGCCAGGCCGTCATCAGGGTGATGGGTACAACCATCCCCAGGCTAATCACCATCCAGGGGCGATCGCAGTTTTGAAACACGCGAATCAAACTTTGGAAGTCTATCTTCCAGTAAATCGCTGCCAGGATGAACAGGCTAACAAGAAGAGAGAACAATCGTTTCATAAAAAAAGGGAGTGGGGGCTTTGCCTCCAGCATCCTAACCGCAAGAGTACTGCTATGACAGTTTTTAGAAAGGGCTTCCCCAATCGCTCAACAGGGAAGCCCTCAGCACTCATTACGAACTGACAGCGCTGAGAGCGCCGACAGAGAACTTACACTTTCGGGGCTTTAGATGGGTCGCCTTCACCAGCGAAGTATGCCCAGGTTCCAATTGTGGCCGCCAGTAGCCAGCCACCAAAGAACACGATCGCCAAAGTCAACATCATCAGATCCTCCTTTGAGGAATATACTCATCGTTGATTTTCTTTGAGTCGTACCCGGGTAGACACCCAAACACGCTAACAAGGGGATCATGGGTTTGCAACATTTCTTAACGAGAAGCTGAGATTGTTACGTTCTGAAACAGAAACCTCAGACAGAAAAATTACTATGAACATTCAGACGAGGAAAGGGGATCTCTAACTCTGCATGGTTGAGTCAAACCATTTGGTCAGGTAGGAACCTATCAGCAGATTAAATCGTCATTAGACCATTAAGAAACTCTGAAAGCGAGTAGTGTGCTAAATCTATGGTTCATTCTTTGGAGAGGGGTTGCTTGTCTCGACAGAGGCAGCCAATGTTCCTAGAACACCTTCTATGGCGATCCTATTCTGGATTGTAAAAGGGATTCCTGCGGAATCCCTTTTACAAAGCCCTTTCATTCCACGAACTCTCCAGGACTGCTATAGAAGTGATTGAGTTTGGCTCAAGACGTTAGAAACCCGCCATCACCCTCTAGAATTTCAACTAGTGGTTTGTCAGGACTGTTCTTGCAGGTTGCGCCTAAAAAATGCCCAACAATTAAGCTTTGTTGATCTCAGGCCTGCCTCAAATAATCCCGGCAAACTACTCGTCCATCATCGGAAGGGTGAGCATGAGCGAAACAACCGATACCATTTTTGGCAAAATTGCCCGCAAAGAAATTCCCGCTGACATTGTTTATGAAGACAATTTGGCGATCGCCTTTAAGGACGTCAATCCCCAGGCCCCCGTCCATATCCTGGTCATCCCCAAACAACCCATTGCCAAACTGGCAGACGTCGAATCCCAGGACCATGCACTCCTGGGTCATCTTTTACTTACCGCCAAACGAGTTGCAGACCAGGTAGGGCTCACCAACGGCTACCGCATCGTAATTAACAACGGCCCGGAGGGTGGCCAAACCGTTTATCACCTCCATCTCCATATCCTGGGCGGACGTCAGATGGGGTGGCCGCCAGGGTGATCAGCCCCACCCATCTAATCATCCACCCCCTCAAATCGCTAGAATTGTCATAAACTCGGAGGCATGGCAACGGTTTATACACGTCCTCTTGCTCGGCTAATCGAGCAATTGCAACATCTACCAGGGATTGGACCTAAGTCTGCCCAGCGGCTGGCTCTTCATATTCTGAAACGACCGGAAGATGAAGTCAAAGCTCTGGCAATGGCGCTGATGGAGGCGAAGCAGCAGGTTGGCTATTGTTCTGTTTGCTTTCATCTATCTGCCGAGCCGGTTTGTGAAATTTGCCGCGATCCTAACCGCAATAGCAACATTATCTGTGTTGTTGCCGATTCAAGGGATGTCATTGCGCTGGAGAAAACCCGTGAGTATCGGGGTAAGTACCATGTTTTAGGTGGCTTGATTTCGCCCATGGATGGTATCGGTCCTGACCAACTTCACATTCAACCGTTGGTGCGGCGGGTCAGTCAGCAGAAGATTGAAGAGGTCATTATTGCAATCAGCCCCAGCGTTGAGGGAGAAACAACGACGCTGTACGTGGGTCACCTACTCAAACCTTTTACAAAAGTGACACGAATTGCGTTTGGATTGCCGATGGGGGGAGATCTGGAATATGCCGATGAAGTGACCCTGGCAAGGGCGCTGGAGGGCCGGCGCGAACTGGATTAGCTAGGGCGTGAGGAGCCGACGGATTGTTTGCTACTTTGCTGTTAGACTGTGAACGCTAGATTACGGTTTGCAAAGCTTTTTGCCATGTTTGTATGACGTGTTTGTATGAAGAATCAAATTGCACTGCTGATTGTGCTCTGCTTGTTTAGCTGGGCGGCCGTGGCGATCGCTGCTCCCCCCGACCCTGAAACGGAAACCCTCATTCGAGAACGGTATAACCTCTTACTCTTTACCAGCCGCAGTTGCGCCTACTTTGCCAATCCCAAAACCATTGAAAGTTCTGGCGATACCCGATTCGTTTGGGTCTTAAATGCGGGCAATGAGGACACCGGTACTCTCTGCCGGGGTGTGTTCAGGTTTCTCTGGCTAAATGTCAATTGCCAGACAAAAACCCTCACCTTCACAGACTCCGCCCCCTCTGTGGAAGAGCAGCAACGTAACAAAATCGAGTATGTGGACGAAGCTGTTGCTCAGAAGCTGTGCGAAATGCCTGCAACTCCCCAGAAGTTGTAGCAGAAAGCGTCTCTAACTATAGCTACAGAAGAAAAAAGAGGCCAGGAGCCAGAACTTAGGAGATGCTGGGGGAGGCAGGGGCCGGGGGCTAGGGGAGTGGAAAAGCGGCTTAAAACTCAGAACTCACAACTCCCATTCCCTATCACCTTCATCTCAATTTCTGCTTAATGAATGCCAGAATTTGAGCCATCTGTTTCTTCAAACCGTCAATTTCGGCCTGCATTCTGGCGAGCTTCTCATTCAAAGCCTGAATGTCTCCTGCCGGGGCTGCCCCATCAGCCGGGGCAGCCGTTGCCATAGAAACTGGACGTCGTTTGGCTTTTGCCATTGCCGCCTTGATGGCATCAATCAATTCTTTCTGATCAAAGGGCTTCTGGACAAATTCAAAAAACTCAAATGGTTCCTGAAGCTTTTCGGTGACTTCTTCCTTCCGACCGGACATCAGTACCAGGGGAATAGTTTGGAGTTCTTGACTGGCCTGGATTTGCTGGTACACCTCCCAGCCACTCATCCGGGGTAGTAAGAAGTCGAGCATAATCAGGTTGGGGCGCTCCTGGCGAATCAGGTTCAATCCTTGAACACCGTCCTTCGCTTCCAGGACTTCAAAGTTACCTTTGGGTAACATATCGCGCACCATATTCCGGATGACGTTGCTGTCATCGATGACCAGGATTTTGTGACTTGCCACAACTGAACTCCTCTGGTTAGGACTGCAAAATAACGTGTCACGGCATCAACTAGTTTAGCCTCTACAGCACAGAATGATTCTCCTTAGACTCTGGAGCGATCGCCCTGAAGCCAGCCATGGTCCTGAATCAATTTCAATCCTTTAGAATTTGAAAGAATCCAACTGAACCCGTGGATTCTTTGCTCCTGCCAGTATGCCATTCTGATTGCCTTCTGCATCAATAATTCCCGACGGAGATCCCTGTTCAACGGCTATTATTCCCAACCCTATGCCTGCTGAAACGAATTCTGCTGCAATTTCTGCAAACACCTCCCGACGCAGGGCAGAGATTGAAACCATGCCTGAGTGGCTACGGCGTCCAGTTGGTAAAGCTAGCGAGCTTTCCACGGTACAGCGCATCATCAAACAGCGCCAGATTCATACGATTTGCGAGGAAGGACGATGCCCCAATCGAGGGGAGTGTTATGCCCAGGGAACGGCGACTTTTCTACTGATGGGGCCAACCTGCACCCGTGCCTGTGCCTTTTGCCAGGTGGATAAGGGGCACGCTCCTATGCCCCTCGATCCGGCAGAACCTGAGAAAGTCGCAGAGTCAGTAAAGCTGCTGGGGTTGCGCTATGTAGTGCTGACTTCTGTGGCACGGGATGATTTGCCAGATGGAGGCGCAGGCTGGTTTGCCCGGACGATCGCCCAGATCCGCGCAGTCAACCCCATTACCCAGATTGAAGTGTTGACTCCCGACTTTTGGGGTGGGCGAGAGGACGATCGCTCGGCTGATGACCTTCAGCGGCAGCGGATTGCAACCGTTATTGCTGTGCAGCCTGCCTGCTATAACCACAATATTGAGACGGTACGGCGCTTACAGGGCCCAGTGCGGCGGGGGGCAAAGTATGAGCGATCGCTACGGGTGCTTGAAATCGTCAAAGAACTGAATCCTGTGATTCCCACCAAATCGGGGTTGATGCTGGGTCACGGGGAAACCGAAGCAGAAATTATTGAAACCTTGGCGGATTTGCGCAAAGTGGGGTGTGATCGCCTCACGTTAGGGCAATACCTGCGCCCCTCCCTAGAGCATCTACCCGTTCAGAAGTACTGGACACCAGAAGAATTTGACCGTCTGGGAGCGATCGCTCGCGAGATCGGCTTCTCCCATGTGCGATCAGGCCCCTTGGTGCGAAGTTCTTACCATGCTGGGGAAGAAGAGTAAAGCACAGGAACCAACAACTAACAACTCTCCTAGCCCCCAGCCCCTGGTTCCTCTCCCCCTCTCCCCTCACTAATTTAGCAGTCTAACGAGTTGAGTGCTAAATTTGGATGTGGAGAACTAAGCGAGAAACTATGGCAAAGATTGTTGTATTCGATGATGAATCCCGTCAGGCGCTAGAGCGCGGCGTGAACGCTCTGGCGGATGCTGTTCGGGTAACTTTGGGTCCCAAAGGACGTAACGTTCTGCTAGAGAAGAAGTACGGTGCGCCCCAGATTGTGAACGATGGCATCACCATTGCCAAAGAAATTGAACTGGAAGACCCCCTGGAAAATACGGGTGCTTCCCTCATTCGTGAAGTAGCTTCCAAAACCAAAGACCTGGCCGGGGATGGCACTACCACGGCAACCGTCCTTGCCCAGGCAATGATCCGGGAAGGTATGAAGAATGTGGCAGCAGGAAACAATCCGGTTGCTTTGCGGCGGGGCATTGAGAAGGCGATCGCCAAACTGGTGGATGAAATCAAAGCAGTTGCCAAGCCCATCGAAGGGAATGCGATCGCCCAGGTAGCGACCGTTTCCTCTGGTAATGATGAAGAAGTGGGAGCCATGATTTCTGAGGCGATGGGCAAAGTTGGTAGGGATGGCGTCATCACAGTGGAAGAGTCTAAATCCCTCAGTACCGAGATGGAAGTAGTGGAAGGGATGCAATTTGACCGGGGTTACATCTCCCCCTACTTTGTCACTGATTCAGAACGAATGATTGCAGAATTCGAAAATGCATTCATCCTTCTCACCGATAAAAAGATTAACTCCATTCAAGAACTCATTCCGATTCTGGAGAAAATCGCCCGTTCCGGTCAACCTCTGCTGGTCATTGCCGAAGACATCGAAGGGGAAGCCCTGGCAACTCTGGTGGTTAACCGCCTGCGGGGAGTATTGAACGGGGCTGCCGTCAAAGCCCCCGGTTTTGGAGAGCGTCGCAAAGCCATGCTGCAAGATATCGCAGTTCTCACTGGCGGTCAGGTGATTTCAGAAGATATTGGGCTCAGCCTGGATACCGTTTCACTGGAAATGTTGGGTCGGGCACGCAAAGTTACTATCACCAAAGACACCACCACGATTGTGTCTGATGTTGAAAATAGAGCAGATATCGATAAACGGGTTGAACAACTGCGGAGGGAACTGGAACGCAGTGACTCCGAGTACGACAAGGAAAAACTGCAAGAACGGATCGCTAAATTGGCAGGCGGTGTGGCAGTGATTAAAGTGGGAGCCGCTACCGAAACCGAACTCAAAGACCGCAAGTTTCGGATTGAAGACGCCCTCAATGCCACAAAAGCCGCAGTGGAAGAAGGGATCGTTCCCGGTGGTGGCACAACCCTGATTCACCTGGCTCCCAAATTGGTTGAGTTCAAGAAAACACTCAACACCGAAGAACAGATTGGGGCCGATATTGTACTTAAGGCTCTGGAAGCTCCCCTGAAACAGATTGCGGATAATGCAGGTGCCGAAGGTTCCGTTGTGGTTGAAAAAGTCCGCAATACTGAGTTCAACGTCGGCTACAATGCCCAAACCGAGAAGTTTGAGGATCTGATCGCCGCAGGGATTATTGACCCTGCCAAAGTTGTGCGATCGGCGCTTCAGGATGCCGGTTCTATTGCTGGTATGGTGTTGACTACCGAAGCTCTGGTAGTGGAAAAGCCTGAGAAGAAACCGGCTGGCGGTACTCCCGATATGGGCGGCATGGGTGGTATGGGTGGCATGGGTGGCATGGGTATGATGTGATGAGTGTGGCTTTGCTGAAAAGCAGGATGAATTGAAACTTCGTTTCAATTCATCCTGCACCTTTTTCATAACCAGATTCAGCAACGCCTGTGATGAGTGTTGGTTGTTGGGGGTCAGTGAGAAGGTCTCTCCAGGCAGCCGTGAGTCTGGGATTGTCTGCATAGGTGTGGGGAGAGTTCAGCAAGGGTTGAAAGCGCCTTCTACCAGATTCCCAGGCTCGTTCAGATGCCAGGATTATCGGCTCTGGATTGCATTTTCCAGTCCCTTCACTAGGGTTGGGTTGGCGGCTACCTGGTGAACTCATTGACGAAACCAGCGATTGTAACGATTTCAAAATCCAAAATCTAGAATGGTATAGCTTTCCGCAGGTGCGTCAGGACATTGGAATTCGAGAGGGAGTGGGGGCTTCGCCCCCAGTCAGGGGGTCCCCCCCCGGGGGGGGGGGGGGGGGGGGGGGGGGGGGGGGGGGGGGGGGGGGGGGGGGGGGGGGGGGGGGGGGGGG
>JAIMBL010000109.1 GCA_023511615.1 Leptolyngbyaceae cyanobacterium HOT.MB2.61 | reverse complement strand
AATGAAGCATTATTACAGAATCAAATTAAACCCGTTCGTCTGCGTTTCATCGCTAGGAATTCCAATTGAAAAAGATGGCAAAAAGCTACTTGACCTCATCCTCCTCAGAGACTATGTTAGCTGGCGGTTTAGGGCAGTAACTCAAAGTAATCGCAGTGGCTTGGGCGAATAATCGAAAAATCTCGCCGATCAAGCGTGTAAACGCGAGTAATAGCAAGCCTTTCGGCTATGGCAACGATCGCGGCATCTGTAAAATCAAGCTGATTATCAGCATACTGTTCCAAAATCTCATGCACCTGTACTAAATCCTCTGGTATTACAGGCTCAACTTGAACCGTATCAGGTGTCATGCTGGACACAAAACGACGCATCGCTTGATGCCCCAATCTCGATGCAATTAGATAGCAGACTTCAGGTAGAACAACTACAGGCAGCACCAATGGCTCATTTACACTTTGAGCAACAGCCAACACTCGCTGATGATTGCGATCGCTCTGATCGGTCAGTGCAAACAAAAAACTAGTATCGAGTATCGCTGTCATGGACGATCGCTTAGCTTGCGACTCCAACCATAAACAGGATCAATTTCACTGTCTAGAATTTCCTCATCCCGATCTGAAACATCATGTTGACCAGAATTGCCCAACCCTGCAACTGCAACTAGAAAATTAGCAGCATTATTGTCCGGATCCCTTCTTTGAATTGACTTGTAGCGAAGATAGTCAAGAAAACTAGCAAGTTCAAGCAAAGCCTCGTCAGGGAGGGTATTGACAGCCTCAATTAGCTTTTGCCGTTCTGGAACAATTCCGTCCATTGCTCAAGCGTAAGTAAAGGGACTGCCCCTATTTTACTCCTCAACTGAGGACAAGATTGATAATAAATCTCAGCAGATAATATTCAGATCCTTTCTCTAGCAAAAAAATTAATTTAGCTGACGATTGACATGAGGGGTTAGGTTTCTCCATCTGGATAAGTAACCTCATCATCGTTGATTCGTTCACCAATGATGATGTAACTGAACGGCTTAGCGCCCGTGTTGACGAGATGGTGTGGCTCAGCTTGCCCAGCAGGAAAACAAACATAGCTACCCGGTCGCAGCGAGAACCGCTCTGCCCCTAGGTGAAGGATGGCTTGACCCGACAAAACATACAGATGTTCTTCTTCCTTTGAGTGCCAGTGTCCGGGCTTCGTGTTTGAGCCAGGTGGCAATTCCATCAGACCGACACCTACCTTAGCTTTTCCTCCGATATCACAAAGTGGCTTACCCCGAATTTCTCGATCAGTCCCCTCATACCAGACCTCAAAGGGAACGTCAGACTGATGGATGGGAATCTTCACGCGTTCACTCCTTGGCTGGTGTCACAATCTTTTACTTAAGGATGCATTCGACCCGTATCTTTGAACTCAGCGAACCTGAAGCAACTTGAGCCAGTTAACGGCACAGGTCAGCGGCTGCCGATCGCCCCTAGCGGTGCAGCGATCGCCCCTCAATCCGCCGCACTGCCGTGTTAGCTGGAGCGCGCACCGATCGCCACCTCAACCTCGCCTCACTGATCGCCTCCTGGGTGCTTTCGCCATAACCGATCACCCCTCCCTACTGCCCTCACCACCAACCTTCTGGGCGCTTTCGCTACCACAGATAACCCTCAAACCACTGCCTCAACCGACCATTTCCTGGGTGCTTTCGGGCTGACCGATAACCTGGAAGGACGAGTGCAAGGACTGGGCGCGGAGCCAGCTAACTATTATTTAGACAGATCCAGTCTGTTGATGATCCCACATCCAGCGCCTAGACAGATCGGAGTCTGTCGATGATCCTATTTTGGGTGATTAGACAGATCGTGTATGTCTATCATCCTATTCGGGTGATTAGACAGATGGCTTTAATGTACACTCGGCAGAGCATATCGAGATTAAACTTTCCATAAATTTTTAGAATCTGGCCTGAAATACCTGTATCGTTTAGTACAAGTGTTCTTTGCGATCTCTGTATTTCCTCTCTATGGAAACTCCTCCAAAGAAGCTTCTCGACCAGGTCCGAGAGGCTATCCGTGTCAAGCATTACTCGTATCGGACGGAAGAATGCTATGTCTATTGGATTCGGCGCTTCATTCTTTTCCATAACAAGCGACATCCCAGGGAAATGGGTAAGGCCGAAATTGAAACCTTTCTCGGTTATTTGGCGATGGAGGAGCAGGTGGCAGCCTCTACTCAAAACCAGGCTTTCAGTGCTCTCTTGTTTTTATACCGTTACGTTCTTGATCAACCGTTGGAAGAACCATTGGATGCTCTCAGGGCAAAGCGTTCTCGTTATTTGCCTACTGTGCTGACGAGAGATGAAGTGCTGGCCATCATAAAGCATCTGTCAGGAGTTTATCGCCTAGTCATTCAGGTGCTCTATGGGGGAGGTTTGCGGCTAAGCGAGGGGTTACAGTTGCAGGTGAAGGATCTCGATTTTGCCCAGCAGCAGCTTCTAATCCGCGATGCCAAAGGTAGAGAAAGCCGGGTTTCTCCCCTACCAGATTGCCTGGTTGACTCGCTAAAGGATCATTTGGGCGGTGTCAAGCAGCTCCATCAGCGGGATCTGGATGCAGGATATGGATCAGTCTATTTACCGTTTGCGCTTGATCGAAAATATCCCAACGCGGATCGGGACTGGATCTGGCAGTTTGTGTTCCCAGCTTTTGGTTTGTCCCGTGATCCCCGTAGCGGTATTGTCCGTCGTCATCATTCACATGAAACTGGTGTACAACGCTCTGTAAAGCGCGCGGTAAGAGCTGCAGGAATTGAAAAACGAGTGAGTTGCCACACCTTCCGCCACAGTTTTGCCACTCACCTTTTGCAAAATGGCTATGACATCCATACCGTGCAGGAGTTGTTAGGACATAAGGATGTGAAGACAACGATGGTCTATACCCACGTTTTGAATCGGGGCGGTCGCGGGGTCAGGAGTCCGCTGGATAGTTAGGCAGCGATCGCCATGGACGCCGTTTCAAGCGTTCAGTACCTGCCCGTTTTGCCAGTTCATCCGCAGCTTTTTGAGACTCCCGCATCACCTCTGCTTCAGAAACGGTCACCATCTGGCGGTCTTTCATCACCACCTGACCATCTACCAGTACCATCTCTGGTTCATTTCCCAGAGCCGAATAAACCAGGGATGAAACGGGTGCATGAACGGGATTGATAAAAACATTATCCAGCTTCATTACAACCAGATCCGCTTTCTTGCCTGGTTCAACTGAGCCAATTTCATGGTCTAATCCAATCGCTCTTGCACCATCAATCGTTGCCATTTCCAGCACTTTCTCTGCGGTGATGATAGTGGGGTCGCGGTGGTATCCTTTGTGGATCAGGGCTGCAAACTTGAGGGTGTGAATCATATTGCTGTTGTTGTTGCTGGCCGGACCGTCACATCCCAGGCTGACAGTGACTCCCCCCAGCAGCATTTCAGGAATGGAGGCAAAGCCTGATGCCAGGTACATATTGCTGCACGGATTATGGGAGACTTTGACATCATGCCGTTTCATAATCCGTACATCCCGACTTTCACAATAAACGCAGTGTACCGCCAACACATCCGGCCCCAAAAAGCCGATATGCTGGAGATATTGCAAGTCGCGCATACCAAAACGCTGCATCGAATTTTCAACTTCAAACGGTGTTTCGGAAATGTGAATGGTGATCAGAGTTTTCAGATCACTTGCCAGTTTGCGTGTTTTATCCAGCGTGTCCTGATCCACGCTCCAAATCATACAGGGGGCCAGTCCCACTTGAACTCGCGCCCCTGGCTGGTTGTATTTTTCAATCAAATCGCAGGCATCGGAAAGGGCCTTGTCGATAGGTTCGATCAGGGGTTTGGGAATTCCAAATTCCTCTCCCAGGGTGAGATAGCCACGGGCCACAATGCCCCGAATTCCAGTGTCCTGAAAAGCTTTGATCACGGCTTCTGTTAACTGTCCACGGGGATGGGCATACATAAAGTCAACCAGCGTTGTGGTGCCAGACTTTACCGCCTCCACACATCCGTGAAGGGCCGCCGCGTAACAGTCTTCTGGGAGCAATTGGGTGGCGGAAGGTCCGGTCATGCCACAGAACCAATCTTTCAGCACCCGATCGTCGCCCAGCCCTTTCAGTAGAGTCTGGAACAGGTGGGTGTGGGTGTTGACCATGCCAGGAATGATGACGCGATCGCGGCAGTCCATCACTTCCGCATCTGGATATTGGGATAAGAGTGCTTCTGTTGTATCGATGGCGCGGATGCGATCGTCCTGAATACAGATAGCTGCATCCTCCAGTACATCCCGGTCAGGATTCATCGTCACAACAGTGGCATGGGTCAACAGTCTTTCCATAGAGAAAATTGGAACTATTTTGCACTGTCAGATCTTAAGTGACATTCCTCCAAATTGATGGGTTATGGGGTACAGTTTAAGGTTCTCCACAAGGAAGGGCACAGCGGTGCCGTGCCCCAGAATTGGTATGCGTGGTCCCACAAACTGAAACGTTACATTCCGGGTGGAAGAATCACCTTATCAATAACATGAATCACCCCATTGGTTGCCTTAATGTCGGGAGTAGTGACCTTAGCGTCATTTACCATGACGCTGTTGCCACTGACGCTGACCTCGACGGGTGCGCCTTCAATCGTCTGCACCTGTCCTGTTTTCAGATCAGTAGATTCAACTTCGCCCGAAACCACATGGTAAGACAGGATCTTTCTGAGCACTTCCTTGTTTTCGGGTTTCAACAACTTTTCTACGGTTCCCTCAGGCAGGGCTGCAAATGCTGCATCTGTTGGTGCAAAGACTGTATAGGGGCCTTTGCCAGAAAGTTGTTGGGTAAGACCAGCGGCTTTCAGGGCAGCGGTCAGGGTTTTAAAGGAACTGTTGGAAGAAGCTACATCAACGATTGTGCCACTTGCAGCCGCCTGAGGCTTGCTTTGCGGTTCTTGAGTGATTGAAGTAGGAGCGGTAGGTTCAGTGGTCATTGGAGCGGGAGCCGTGGGCTCAGTAGTGGTAGAAGCAGGAGCCATTGGGGTTTCTTTAGAGGATGGCTGGGGCTTCTGGTTCATTCGATTCACCGCTTCACCAATGCCTGCCAGTGCCGGGAGGCTGAACAGAGCAGCAGTCGCGGCGATCGCTATCAAACCTGCAACTTTGCTGACTGAGTGCTTTACCGTTTGAATGTTCATTGGTGCAAACTCCGTACAGACTATAAAGTTCTGTTTAAGAGTATTGCGGCACCTTAAAGTCTCTATGAACCCAAAGGCATATTTTATCGCCCTCAAGTCCCACTCCAGAATGCCCCCTAAGACAGATTTCTCGTGCAGGTAGGGTTTAGATTACCAGACCCTACGGAGAAGTATTATTCAGCCACGGATGCTGAAACAACTGCCTACTCAAAGGGACAGTAAAGCAATGCAAGATTGAGCTTTGCGATCTTGTTATCACAGGAGTACCGTGAGGTATTCCAGATAACATCTGCTATTTTCCTCGCTCCAATCATTAATGAACTGTAGACGGCAGGATCTTTTATTGTCCTGAAAGCCTGTTTGATACAATTTACTTCTCAGTCTTAAGGCTGAACCAGGCTTGTAAAAGGCTGAACCAGGCTTGTAAACAACTGCAATGAACTGTGTACAGTAGCATGGAGGAAGATCGAAGTCATTTCTTGAGTCTGAAGCGATCGCCCTGATGTTCGGATTTCTCACCTAGCTACAACTCAAAAATCTTTTAGAGAATACCGATAGGCGCAACTAGTGAGTTGCTGGTTGTTAGTTGATTAACCGTAGTGCAGGCTCGGATTTAAGCTGAATTTGCTAGTAGCCAATTGCTGTTAACCACTTTCAGTTTCTGATCTTGAACAACTGACAGCTGGTTTCAAATGCTTAAACCACTAAACACTCTGTAACAGTTGGCCCTTGACCGCTAATTCCTGACAACTAACTGTAATGAAAGCTTAAATTAGCCTAAACTCTGAGCATCAGAAAAATTATTTAGTAATTCTTCTGGAGCTAAGGTGTGTATAGCAATTTGATCTGCCTTTACAACTAACAACTAACAACTAACAACTATAGAAATATGGAAAAGGAGCTATCGGCATGCCCGTAAAAACGAATGGAGGACCTCCGCTCAAAACGCCGAAACCCAGACAATTCGGGGGCGGATTGTTAATTCTAATCACGTTACTCCTGTTATTGAACTTCGTGATTCCCAGTTTTGGCCCACGCCCTCCCCAGATTCCCTACAGCGACTTTATTGCTCAGGTGCAAGCTGGCAAAGTCGATCAGGCACTGGTGGGAAATAATCAGATTGAATTTACCCTCAAACCCGATCCCAATGCTCCTGCAACAGAGTCTCAACGCCCTCGCATTTACACCACCACTCCAGTTGCAGTTGACCTCGATTTACCCAAAATCCTGCGGGAGAATGGGGTCGAGTTTGGTGCTCCACCTCCCAACAACAATGGCTGGATTTCGACCCTGCTTGGTTGGGTAGTGCCACCCCTCATTTTCTTTGGCATCTGGGGATGGTTACTGAATCGCCAAGGTGGTGGACCCCAGGCACTTACAGTTGGGAAGAGCAAAGCCCGCATCTATTCCGAAGGCATCACCGGCGTGAAGTTTAGTGATGTGGCTGGCGTAGATGAGGCAAAGGTTGAGCTACAGGAAATTGTGGACTTCCTCAAAAATGCTAACAAGTACACTCGCTTGGGGGCCAAGATTCCCAAAGGGGTGCTGCTGATTGGTCCTCCTGGTACGGGTAAAACGCTACTGGCAAAGGCGATCGCCGGAGAAGCCGGAGTCCCATTCTTCAGTATCTCTGGTTCGGAGTTCATTGAGTTATTTGTAGGGGTAGGTGCTTCCCGTGTTCGGGACCTGTTTGAGCAGGCCAAGCAGCAGGCTCCCTGTATCGTGTTTATCGACGAGTTGGATGCCCTTGGTAAATCACGGGCTCAGGGTAGCATGTTTGGTGGTAACGACGAGCGGGAACAAACGCTCAACCAGTTACTGACTGAAATGGATGGGTTTGACGCCAACACCGGAGTCATTATCATCGCCGCCACCAACCGTCCCGAAATCCTTGACCCTGCTCTGCGTCGTCCAGGTCGATTTGACCGTCAGGTGCTGGTAGATCGGCCGGATAAAATTGGGCGAGAAGCTATTCTTAAGGTTCATGCCCGCAACGTCAAACTGGCAGAGGATGTGGATTTAGGCATGATCGCCATTCGTACGCCGGGCTTTGCTGGAGCTGACCTGGCTAATCTGGTGAATGAAGCTGCTCTCCTGGCTGCTCGCAATAATCGTCAGGCTGTCACAATGGCAGACTTCAATGAAGCGATTGAGCGGGTCGTGGCGGGGCTAGAGAAAAAATCCCGTGTTCTCAATGAGCAGGAGAAGAAGCGGGTAGCCTATCACGAGGTTGGTCATGCGATCGTAGGTGCCCTGATGCCGGGTGCAGGCAAGGTTGAAAAAATCTCTATCGTGCCAAGGGGTGTTGGTGCTCTTGGCTATACCCTGCAACTGCCCGAAGAAGATCGGTTCCTGATGGCAGAAGACGAAATTCGGGGTCGAATTGCAACCCTGCTGGGTGGGCGATCGGCAGAGGAGTTGATCTTCAACAACATTGTTTCCACCGGAGCCAGCGATGACATTCAAAAAGCAACAGACCTGGCAGAGCGGATGGTAACACTTTATGGCATGAGTGACTACCTCGGTCCGGTAGCCTTCGAGAAGCCGCAGGCCCAGTTTCTAGAAGGCTATAGCTCTCCCCGCCGCGCAGTCAGTCCTAAAGTAACTGAGGAAATTGATAACGAAGTCAAGGAAACCGTCGAACGGGCACACCACATTGCTCTGGCAATCCTGGATAAGAATCGGGATTTGCTGGAGGAAACCGCCCAGGAACTGCTTGGCAAAGAAGTTCTGGAAGGCGAAGCCCTGCGCGAGCGCCTGAATCGAGCCGTCGCTCCTCCAGAGATGGATACTTGGCTGATGACGGGTAATCTACCAGAAGATACAGCGCTGATGCAGACAACCCTTGCTTAACAGTTCTGTTATATTTCAGGTAGTGCCCAAATCGTAATGATTTTTGAGTCGTTAATGACGGCGGCTGGCGCCGCTCATCATTGCCTTGTCAGGTCTACCATATTTCCATGAATGATAGAGGCGCGGAATTTCGCGCCTTTATTTGTCAGCTGTTAGGGGTGCATGAGACTTTGACGCATTTGGTTAATGCTAGAATAGTGAACCGTGACTTTGCGTCTAAATTAGAAGCGGGGGAAGGCTAACAATGACACAACGAACTTTGGGCGGAACTCGCCGCAAGCGTAAGCGGACTTCTGGTTTTCGTGCCCGGATGCGAACTAAGAATGGCCAGCGGGTATTGAAAGCACGTCGTAGCAAGGGGCGCGCCCGTTTAGCGGTGGCTTAATCAAGGGGGTGGCCTCGTTCAAGTGTTTGCTTAAAGCATGAGTCCAGGACGTGGGAGTACCTGCGTTTTCAGTGCCAGGTTGTTTCGGTCGAAGGTGATTTGTGGCATTGCCTAAAGCAAACCGCCTCAGACAACGGGAAGACTTTAATCGCGTCTATCGAAAGGGCGATCGCAGAAGAGGTCGCCATTTAACTCTTGTGGCATTGAAGCAAGCTGTCCGCGATTGCCCGCAGCCACCTAAAGCAGCGTCGGCAACACAGAAACCGTTCGATTTGAATCATCTACCTCCGACACGGATCGGGGTTTCTATCAGTCAGAAGGTCAGCAAGCGAGCAGTCGTTCGCAACTGCATTAAGCGACAAATTCATGCAGCACTGTACAAACTCTTACCAGCCTTTCCATCCGGTTGGAGTCTGGTGATTGTCGTACATCCTTCGGCTGTGCAGTGCGATTACATTCAATTTCTGCGAGAATTAGAGCAGTTGTTGATGGACGCTGAGGTGCTCAATGGGCATTCGTGAAGAAGTTTACTATGAGGGGGGTCCCCATATCGGCGACCTGATAATTAATGTCTTGTTGGGATTCACGGTTATCTGTCTGCCTCTGACTGTTGGGGCAATTGTGCGGGCATTATGGCTGCGCTACCGAATTACGAACCGCCGGATTTCAGTTACAGGTGGCTGGATGGGGCGCGATCGCTCCGATATTATCTACTCCGAAATCGCGAAGGTCGTCACAGTCCCTCGCGGAATCGGCAGTTGGGGAGACATGGTAATCACCCTGAGAGATGGTAGTCGCCTGGAATTGAGAGCTGTGCCCAAGTTTCGGGATGTCTACAACTACATCAACGACAAAATTTCTCCTAAAGCCAGGGCCGCCAGCGGAACACTGGGTAGTCAAAATAGCTAGGCAACTGTTTGGTGGTGTAATAACCCTACTTGCCGACCGCTCGATACCTGAGTGTATGCTGGTCATATTTGGATAGACTTAAATACGGACAGTTCAGAGTACAAGGGGCGACGTTCATCGAATGGATTTTGGAATTGGGTTTCTCTCCAACAATGTAATGCTGCCAATCCTGGATTTCTTCTACGGGATTGTACCCAGCTATGGACTCGCGATCGTGGCTCTGACGCTGGTGATTCGATTCGCCCTTTATCCCTTAAGTGCCGGGTCGATTCGCAATATGCGCCGCATGAAGGTCGTCCAGCCAATCATGCAAAAGCGGCAGCAGGAAATCAAAGAGCGTTATAAAAACGATCCCCAGAAGCAACAGGAGGAGATGGCAAAGGTTATGCAGGAGTTGGGAAACCCCCTGGCTGGGTGTCTTCCTCTCTTGCTCCAAATGCCTGTTTTGTTTGCTCTGTTTGCCACCCTGCGGGGCTCGCCGTTTTCAGACGTACCCTACACCATTAACTTTCAGATCCTGCCGCGGGAGCAGATTGAGGAGATTCAACCCCAGGCATTTTCAACCTCCCCTCAAAACATTTACTTCTCCGATAACGTTCACGCCCCGGTTGTGGCAGTAGTTCCCGGTGGCACTAAACTGGTGGTGGGCGAGAAAACTCGCGTTGAGTTTCAGACCACAGAAGGTAAGCCCTTGGGAGAGCTGCTGAAGGAGTATCCCGAAACTGCCGACAAACTGGTTCCTCATGTGAAAGTTACCAGCGGCGCTGAGCGGGTCAAAATCAACGAAGATGGCACAATTGAAGCCCTCCAGCCTGGAGATGTTGCAATTCAAGAGATAATCCCCGGCCTAGCTGCTGATAAAGGATTTTTGTTTATTGATGCCCTGGGACGAGTGGGGGCGATCGACTCGGATGGCACAATCCACTGGGACATCGTTGGGATGATCATTTTCTTTGGAGTGAGTATTTATATCAACCAGCTTCTTTCGGGCCAGGGGCCCAGTTCCAACCCAAATCAAGACACGATCAATAAAATCACTCCCGTCATCTTCTCTGGAATGTTCCTATTCTTCCCACTTCCGGCTGGGGTTCTGATGTACATGGTGATCGCCAATATCTTCCAGACCCTCCAAACCTTCATTTTGTCGCGGGAACCTTTGCCTGAGGAGATTCAAAAACTGGTAGAAGCCGAGGAGAAAGCAGCCAACAAAGGGAAGGATGCCCTCCCGTTTGAGCCAAGCCGCCCCAAAAAAGAGCCAGAGACCAAGCCAGAAGCGAAAGTCGAGCCAAAAGTAACCAAGACTGATAAACCCGTTGCTAAACCTCCTGCTCCTAAGCCGCCTGCTTCAAAACCGAAGGAAAATAGGGGAGGCAAAAGTACTCCATCCTCTGGGCCAGGACGTTCTAAGAAAAAGACCTGAGGTCCACTATGGATACAAGCTTAGTAGAGCGTGGACAGCAATGGCTTGAGAACTTACTTCATCTGGCAGGGCTGCCATCTTTAGTGGGTATTGAACCTGATCCACCTTTCGCTGAAGACAGTTGCTGGATCACGATTGACGAATCGAGTTTAACTCCTGAACAAATCGAATCCCTCACGGGGGTGGATGGTCATGTATTAGATTCCATTCAGTATTTAATGAATGCCATTCTGAACTTGGGGCAGGATCCAGAAAAGCAGGGAGCGTTTACTGTTGAACTGAATGGTTACCGTTTGCGCCGCTACTCGGAGTTAAAGCAAATGGCAGAGCAGGCAGCAGAGCAGGTTCGTCAAACCGGGGAAGAATTTGAGCTAAAGTCTTTATCCTCAGCAGAACGGCGACAGGTGCATACGATGCTGAAGGAATACGAAGACCTAGAAACTTATAGTCGAGGCCAGGAGCCTGATCGCCGTCTGATTGTCCGTCCTTTAAAGAACAAGTCCTGAGCTAAGCTAGAACTGGTTGCTCCTGATTGTTTAGGGAGTACACAAGCATATGGAACCAATTCATATCCCACGACTGACGAGAGCTCCTCATCAAACTGAATTCATTGAATTTGATGAGCCAGTCCCAGGGCTAGAGTCCTTGACTCCCGTGAAAGGGCAGATACAAGTCAGCCACAAGGGAAATTACCTAGAGATTTCGGCAAAGGCAGAAACCATTATTACTCTGAGTTGTGATCGCTGTTTGAAGCAGTACAACTACCGCTTGGCGATCGCACCTACAGAGCTGATCTGGCTGGATGAGTCAGCTAAACAGGATGATCTGGATCTCCTGGACCGGGATATTTCACCCGAAGATTTGGTTGAAACACTACCCCCACGCGGATATTTTGATCCAATGACATGGCTGTACGAGCAGTTGTCTCTGGAAATCCCTCAACAGCAAATTTGTGAACAGAACTGCACGGGCATCCAACTCTCCAGTAATTCTGATAAGCCAGTAGTTGATCGCCGCTGGGCGTCGCTAGAAGCTTTGAAGCAGCAATTTTCTAACTAATGAGTGCTAGCTACTGGCCTTGTACCAATATTAAAGAGCAAAGGTGGCCTATGGGGGTGTGGCGGGCCTGCTTCCACACCCCCTCATCCGTCGCGAGTTCTGTTAAGTTGCTCCCCTGCCTCTCTGCTCCCTTGGTTCCTGCCAAATTACACCTGCTCACAGATCGCCTTTGCCTGTCGCCGCTGGGAACGGTTTCTAACTGGTTGTGTCATCATCGCTGGGCACCACCGATCCAGGGCCTGTTCCGCTTTACTAAAAGCGGGCTGATTCTGGGGAATCAGTGCTGCTGCCATGATTGCGGTGTCAAATTTTTGGCGACTAGCACGTCGATTGGCAATATCCAGGATACTCTGGCTCCATTTGGCAATCGCTTGCTGAGCCTGTTCGTAGTCAGGCTCGTTTGGTTTGATCTGGCTGGCTTCCTG
This sequence comes from Leptolyngbyaceae cyanobacterium HOT.MB2.61, assembly GCA_023511615.1. GTDB lineage: Bacteria > Cyanobacteriota > Cyanobacteriia > Leptolyngbyales > Leptolyngbyaceae > Leptothermofonsia. The sequence continues at coordinate 4,249 of JAIMBL010000109.1, read as the reverse complement.
GATTGCAAACCAGTAAGGAGAAGCCTGATCACTGTTCACGACTTTCCTTACTTTTGCTTTAGCTTTATCCAGATGGGAAAAATTTGAGCTGATCTTCTTCCCGGTAACCGTTGGTGTTTGATTCTGAATGCTTGTTCCCAGGTGCTGAGTAGAGACAATCCCCGGTTGAATGGCATTACTACTGGTTGAAGAGGCCAGTGATGGAAACTGGGAATTAATAAAAGAGGAATTTGCAGAGGTTGGAGAAGTTACGGGTTGAGACACCGCTGGGTTGCTATCTTTTACTGCCTGGCTGGAATCTAAGACCGGGGAAGATGTCGGTTTTGCCACAATCGCATTTGTAGTGCCAGGGGGCAGCTGGGCAATGGTCGAAGGTTGTATCTCGGAAGCTCGTAAACTGGCAGTCGCAGGTTCACTACCGGGAGAACGATGGGGAACCATCACCGCTGGAGATTTTTGGGTCGAAACCTGAGGGCCCTGGAGAGAGGCCCAGTTTCTTAAACAAACCCCAGCGATTAGAAGAAAAGACGCCGCTGTAACACCGCTCCAAAACAGGCGCGATCGCCCATCCATTAGCTCAGTAGCCTCTGTGCCATCTGGGGCATCGTCAGGAGGAGCCAAGGGCACTGACAACTCTTCCGATAACTGCGAAGGGTTTCCTTGGGATTGGTCAACGCTCGAATAATTCACGGAGGGGACAGAAGGAGGGGGATAGTTTGGATCAGTGGGGAGCGAGTCTTGCAGATTATCCAGAAAGGTAGCAGACGAAAAAGCCAATTCTGGTTTCGCTCCCCACTGGGAGTCATCCCTGGACTGAGGCGAAGTTTGATTGGACATCACATTCGACTCTAATGCAGTGACAGTCGATGCGGAACCCATCTCTGAGGGTGTCATACTCCCTCCTCCAACCGACGTTGCTGATTCCAGGGATGAATTTAGAGTTGGATGAATTGAAACTTCGTTCCAATTCATCCTGCTATTCAGCAGCACCCCTCCAACCAACTGCTGGCGAACGATGGTTCCCGGATATGGCAATCGGTTACTATTCTGGCCTGGAAGATCGGCTAGAGGTAGAACTGGTTGGTGCAGATTTTCGATTGGACTAATTACCAGCGATCGCTGGACTGGATGGTGATTGTGTCGGCTCAGTTCGGGTAAGCGATTGCCCAGGTACTGCTCCAACTGAGCCAGCGTTGTAGACGGTTGACTGCGTAATTGTTCCAGCAATCCTACTGTAAACAGGCCATGTCCTAAGGCCAGAATCTCCTGGGAGAACTGACCAGGCTGGCAAGATAGGATTGTCGGAAGCCCCAAGTCACTTGCTAATTGAGCCGTCTGTATGCCAATAGGTTCACCGGGTAAACTACTCTGGCTACGGTTCATATCCAGCATTATCAGAATCGTTTCTGCTGCAACGGCCTTTAATCGGCAAAAAACCTCTTCTACTGGAATTGCCGTTACCGCAAGATTGGTCGGATTGCCATCGATTGGCACCCAGTAATCCTGCCCTTGGCTGCAAACTCCGTATCCACTGAAGAATACCCAAAGGGAATCTCCTGGTTGGATGTACTGCTGGCACAGCAAATTTAACCAGTTCTGAATGATTTCACGATTGGGATAGGTCGGTTTGCCCCAGATCGGTGGAGAGAAATCGGTTAGCAGCAGACACTGTTCTGGGGCAAGTCCCGCTTCGTTGACTAAAAAATTCCGAATAGCTTGAGCATCTTGCTGAGCAAAGCTCAAAGGCTGAAAGAAATGGTACTGATTGATGCCGATCGCGATTGCCCACCGTTTCATCACAGATGCCCCAATTTTCTACAGCACGCCCAAACAACGTGTGGATTACTGTCCCGCTTTGTAGAAGGTTCCCTATTTCTTCCATCATGACAACAAACTCTGAATAAAAAAAGTGCCCCGTGTTTTGGCAGGATGAGTCAGATCACTCAGTTGAGTGCAAGATAGAGACACCCCTTTTGATTAGCCAGCCTGCCCCCTATTCGCTCTACCCACACGGGCGCTGCTGATCCTGGGGATGAGAAATGTGCTGGATGCTTGAAACTTCGTTTCAAATCATCCCGCTTTCAGCAACGCCTATCCGCACGAAAGGAGTCAGAGATATGCAGCACCTCGATTCATTGTCAATGGGTTGTGCCGTCATCCTGAGTTTGACCGGGGGATGGTGGTTGATGGGGGCGATCGCGTCACCAGCTGTACACGCCTATACTGGCCGCCTTGCGGTTTCCCTCGAAGTTCAACCTGAGGAAACCTTTGAAGCATTGATGCGTCGGGCAGAGTCCGTTGCCAGAGCCGCGGCTCAACGCAGTTTTGATCGAGACATTCTAGTTACCAATGTTCATATCGTTGTCTCCGCTGAACACCTCTCTAGAATTGCGCCAATTCTTTCCCTGGAAGTGACCCGCACCCAGTGGAGCAGACTCCCTGACACCCGCCGCTGGGCAACCTACTACAGCAATGCGAAGACTTTACTGGGCTTTACCCCCAGCCCTTCCACCACGGCAACAACCCCTCCTCCCTCTGCTGCTCCTCCCTCCGCTGCCCCTGCAGCTTCTCCCCCCTCCATCCCCTCTGCTACCCCGACCCAATCTCCCACCCCCTCCACTACCCCTACCCGACCTTCGCCTGATGGACCTGAAGGCACCATCGAAACTCCGCCAGAAACCATCCCTGAAACCATTCCTCCAGGTCGCCCTCAAATCATTCCTGACCGCATTCCGTCCCCTGTGAGGTAGGGGGGAAGGGAAGGGAAGAGGGAGGAGTTTTTTCCTTACCCCTCACCCCTCACCCACTTTATTAAGCTCTATTACTCCAATTGTTAAGCTCTATTTCAACTTGCCAGGATCTTGGCCTGTCCGGCTCAGGTCTGTAAAACGTCCGTGGTAGGATGCTTTCTCGTAGCGTCTGAAAGATTAGGAGAAAAACCTTTGGCACTACGGGTTGCTGTTGTGGGTGGAGGTCCAGCGGGCTCCTCTACCGCTGAAGTTCTGGCAAAAGCTGGTATTGAAACCTTTTTATTTGAGCGCAAGTTAGACAACGTGAAGCCCTGCGGTGGTGCCATTCCGCTATGCATGGTAAGCGAGTTTGATTTGCCGCCCGAAATTATTGATCGACGTGTGCGCAAGATGAAAATGATTTCACCTTCCAATGTAGAGGTGGATATTGGTAGCACGCTGAAGGATGATGAATACATTGGCATGTGCCGTCGGGAGGTGCTGGATGGCTTCTTACGCGATCGCGCCGCCCTGTTTGGCACCAAAGTAATCAACGGCACGATGCACAGGCTGGAGATCCCCAGTAACGATAGAGACCCCTACACCCTCCACTATGCCGACCACTCCAACGGCAGCCTTGAAGGAGAGAACAAAACCCTGCAAGTAGATGTGGTGATTGGAGCAGACGGGGCAAACTCGCGGGTTGCGAAGGCCATTGATGCGGGGGATTACAACTACGCGATCGCCTTCCAGGAGCGCATTCGTCTGCCAGAAGACAAGATGGCGTACTACGAAGAACTGGCTGAAATGTATGTGGGGGACGACGTTTCGCCAGACTTCTACGCCTGGGTTTTCCCAAAATACGACCACGTGGCCGTCGGGACTGGCACCATGAAACCAAACCAGGCTCGCATTAAAGAACTACAGGCCGGAATTCGTGCCCGTGCGGCTGCCAAACTCAGAGGTGGCAAGATTATTCGAGTAGAAGCCCACCCCATTCCCGAACATCCCAGGCCACGCCGGGTGGTTGGTCGTGTTGCCCTGGTTGGCGATGCCGCTGGAACGGTCACAAAGTCTTCCGGTGAAGGTATCTACTTTGCGGCCAAGTCGGGTCGCATGTGTGCTGAAACCATTGTGGAACTGACCAACAGGGGTGAGCGCATCCCTACCGAAGATGACCTGAAGGTTTATTTGAAGCGGTGGGATAAGAAATACGGTACAACCTACCTGGTGCTGGACATTCTGCAACGGGTGTTTTACCGTTCTGATGCTACCCGTGAGGCATTTGTTGAAATGTGTTCTGACATTGATGTCCAGAAACTCACATTCGACAGCTACCTCTACAAAACTGTGGTTCCAATGAATCCACTGGTACAGCTTAAGGTGACAGCAAAAACCATCGGCAGTTTGCTGCGGGGTAATGCTCTGGCTCCTTAGCGCCTGCTACAGGGGTTTTCAGTTGAGTTAGCCACACTTTGAGGGGCTAGAAGCTGGCTTTAAGGGGCTAGGGGCTAGTGTTC
>JAIMBL010000108.1 GCA_023511615.1 Leptolyngbyaceae cyanobacterium HOT.MB2.61 | reverse complement strand
CAGGCTTAGGACGGGGTGCAGGGGTGGAATCCCTGGCTGGGGGCGAAGCCCCCCTTAAAACCAGTGTCCTAAGCAACTTGGCGACAGCTATATCATTTGATGCCCTATTCATTTAAAGACGAATCTGGGTTACAGCAATTCGACCAGAAAAGCAGACTTCCACATCTCCACCGGGATCGCGACGGCGTTTCTGGTATTCGCCAGCATAGTGAAAGTAGTCCCCTTCAACGCGATAGTCGGCGGGTAGGGGCTGGGTGCAGGGCTTGCAGAAGACAATCTCGGGCAGAGGAGAGCTGGGTTCGAGGTGGGGCAGGTTAACGTTCCAGAAGGTTCCTGGTTCAAGCGGACGAGAAACTAGTTTCTCCAAAACGTTCATCGTCAGGTGAGCCGCCAGTTTCCAGTCAATTTCCTGTCCCCTGCGCTTGTAATGAGAGATGGCGATTGCTGGTATCCGGTGCAACGCTGCTTCTCTGACTGCGGCTACCGTTCCAGAGATGTAGACATCTGACCCCAAATTTCCTCCTGCGTTAATACCGGAAAGCACCCAGTTCACCTCTGGGCAAAGGTGACTGAGAGCAATCCGCACACAATCAACCGGGGTACCGGCAATGGCATATTCCATCTCAGAGCGTTTCTGGACATGGATTGGGACAGTCGTAGTTACCTGATGTCCACAGCCCGACTGGTGCTCCAAAGGAGCCGCAATCAATGGCCTGGCATTCAATTGCCTGACCGCTTCCAGTAACGCTCGAATGCCTGGAGCTTCAATACCATCGTCATTGGTAAGGAGTAGAACCATAGGAGAGTTTTGAGTTTTAAGTTCTAAATTCCGACTTCTGGTTGTGGTTCTCCTGGCAGGAGCGGGAGGGATGAGGGGTGGATAGGTGAGGGGTGATAAGCTTAGGATTTAGAGCTCAAAATTCAGAACTCCTTCAATCTCCTAAATAAATTCCCAGTCCACGGGCAGTTTTGACTAAGACGCCGTTGGGGTTGACGGCAGCATACCCGGCGATCGCCTCGCTAATGGGAACGCTGGCCACACGGCGATTTTGCCAGGTGACTACATGGTCAAACTTGCCTTCCGCAATCAAATCAACCGCAGCAACGCCAAAGGTCGAACCCAGCAGGCGATCAAGGTAGGATGGTGTGCCGCCCCGCTGGGTGTGCCCTAATACAGTCACCCGCGTTTCTGCCCCAATCCGTCCACAAATTTGTTCGGCCAGATATTGACCAATACCCCCCAAGCGGCACTGTTCCAGCCCCTTAGCACTGGAAACCGTTGCGCCAGACTCAGTCCGCACCGCTTCCGCGACAACAACCAGACAATAATTTTTGCCCTGTTCCTGATGCTGCTTAATCGTGCGGCAGACGCCCTCAATGGAGTAGGGAATTTCTGGAATCAGGATAACATCCGCACCTCCGGCAATTCCGGCTGTGATGGCAATGTGTCCAGCATCACGGCCCATCACTTCCAGGATCATCACCCGGCTATGGCTGGCAGCCGTAAAATGCAGACGATCCAGGGCTTCTGTTGCAATTCCCACCGCTGTGTCAAAACCAATTGACATTTCCGTGACGCCCACATCGTTATCAATCGTTTTGGGAATGCCAACCAGTTTCAAACCACCCTGACCTGCCAAGCGCTGGAGAATGGCCAAACTACCATCTCCTCCAATCCCAATCAGGGCATCCAGCCCAAGCCAGTGATAGCCTTCGATGATTTCCTGGGAGCGATCGCGCAAACTACCATCGGGCATAGGAAACGCAAACGGATCCCCCTTATTGGTTGTTCCTAAAAACGTGCCTCCCGCCGTCAGATAGTTGTTCACCTTATCCGGTGTTAGATTGATCGCTTGAGGAGGGCGCATCATCAACCCATGCGTTGCCTGACAGATACCCAAAACCTCCCAGTTATAGGTATTCACAGCCCGGTGAACTACTGCCCGAATCGCCGCATTCAAACCAGCACAGTCCCCACCACTCGTTAAAATACCGATGCGCTTAATTTCACCCATAGCCTTGCCCGCCAAATGATTCGTGTTCCTGCCATCCGTTCCGTTCGCGTTTCCCATCCATTGCCTTCCTTTGAAGAGACATTCATAGAACGTCTCCACGAAGTTCTACACCAGATCTGAAACCATCACCCGTTCCTCTGTAAGCTAGACGTTCCTCTGTAAGCTAGAGTGATTGGGTAGCTGTTTTGACTTTATCTGCTCTGGCAACCAGAACAGCTTAAGCAGGGTTGAAGGATTAAGCAGGGTTGAAGGCTATCGATGTAGGTCTACATGAGCGACATTGAAGATCATTTCTTATTTCCAATTGAATTTGGGATCATTCCCCCCGCTCCAGAAGGATTCCGCTCCGGATTTGTAGGCATTGTTGGACGCCCCAACGTTGGCAAATCAACACTCATGAATCAGTTGGTTGGGCAGAAGATTGCCATCACTTCCCCGATCGCCCAAACTACCCGCAACCGTTTGCGGGGAATTTTGACCACTCCAACTGCGCAAATCATTTTTGTAGACACACCGGGAATCCACAAGCCCCACCACTCCCTGGGTGAAATCCTGGTAAAAAACGCTCAGATTGCCATTCGATCAGTGGATGTGCTGCTATTTGTGGTGGATGGTTCAACTGAGGCAGGTGGGGGAGATCGCTACATTGCCGACTTGCTCAAAGAAGCTGAGGTACCAGTGATTCTGGGGATTAATAAGGCAGATCAGCAAGAGTCAGGAAATAGGAGCCAGGAGTTAGACAGGAGAGGGGCCAGGAACCGGGGGCCAGGGGCCGGGAAGAAGGAAGAAGAAGGGAAGGAAGAGGCGACAGGCGACAGCCAACAGGCAACAGAAGAGAAGATTGCTTATTGCCATGATTCAGAACTCAGAACTCAAAACTCAACACTCAAAATTCTTCCCCACCCACTTGACCAAACCTATCGAACCCTGGCAGAAGAACACCACTGGTCTGTTGCCAAGTTTTCTGCGCTTACAGGGGAAGGGCTGGAGCCCCTACTGCAACTACTCACTCAGCATCTGGAACCGGGTCCTTACTATTACCCGCCCGATCTAGTTACTGACCAGCCTGAACGGTTCATCATGGGCGAACTGATTCGGGAACAGATTTTGTTGCACACCCGCGAAGAGGTGCCCCACTCCGTGGCAGTTACTGTTGACAGGGTTGAGGAGGAACCGACCATTACCCGAATCTTAGCCACGATCTATGTAGAGCGGGATTCGCAGAAAGGGATTGTGATTGGCAAGAAGGGAGCAATGCTGAAGGAAATTGGCACCGCTGCCCGTCAGCAAATTCAAAAGCTGGTGATGGGAAATGTGTACCTGGAACTATTTGTCAAAGTGCAACCCAAATGGCGGCAGTCCCGCACGCGGTTAGCAGAGCTAGGTTACCGGGTAGAAGAGTAATCGGAAAAAACAACTTACCCCGATTGATCGAAAACCTTTCATCGGGTTTAGAAGTCTGTGCTATTCGCGGTTTTGCTGATGTATAGCTTTACGCAGGTGCGTTATAGCGATCCTATCTGAATTGTGAAAAAGGATTCCATCGGAATCCCTTTTCACAAAGCCCTTTCCTTTCACAAATCATTTAGGACTGCTATAGGACATTGGAATTAGAGAGGGAGTGGGGGCTTCGCCCCCAGCCAGGAGTGGAACCCCTGCACCCCGTCCTAACCACAAATAATAAAAATTCTGCCCCCTTTTTCTGCGGGAAAAGAGTTGGGGATGAGGACATTTTCAGAGCAATTTAAAGTGCGCATTTGGCCGATCAATTGACGAAACCAGCGATTGCGATGATTCCCCAATCCAAAATCCAACACCCAAAATGGGGTAACTCGTCTCCGGATTTTAGTCTCCGGGCAATGAAGTTTTTGAGTATTGCGGAGTAATCTTCTATTCCTCCAGCAGCCCCCTATGGAGCAGAAACAGCAGCCCAAATTATCTGAACGCCCCCAACCAGCGCCTTCTCAACCAATTCAGCGAGAAATTCAGGCAGGGACTCTCGTTGGTGGTCGTTACCGCGTGCAACGATTGTTGGGACAGGGAGGCTTTGGACGGTCCTATCTGGCAGTGGATACCCAGCGGTTTGACGAACTGTGTGTACTCAAGGAATTTGTCTCTACCAACCAATCTGGGCGCACCCTTCAGAAGGCGGTGGATCTCTTTAAGAAAGAGGCGAAAACTCTTTACCAGATTGAGCATCCTCAGATTCCAAAGTTTCTGGCGGGTTTCACTCAATCGCAGCGGCTGTTCATTGTGCAGGAGTATATCAATGGTGTAACCTACGCCCAGCTTTTACGTCAGCGTCAGCAGCAGGGGCAACTTTTTTCGGAGACGGAAGTCATTCAATGGCTGCAAAATCTGTTGCCGGTTTTAGATTACCTGCACAGCCTTAACCTGATTCATCGGGACATTTCTCCAGATAATGTGATGTTTTCCCGCGATCGCTGCCTGCCCGTTTTAATTGACTTTGGGCTGGTGAAGGATTGCATCACCTGGTCGCCCGATGCCGAAACAAGGGAATTTTCCAGGCGAACTTCCATGGTTGGGAAGTGTGGTTACTCTCCGCCAGAGCAACTTCGCATGGGGCGGTGCTACCCCTGTAGTGATCTGTATGCACTGGGCGTGACCGCGATCGTGCTGCTAACGGGCAGAAATCCCAACTCCCTGATTGATGCCGAATCTTTGCAATGGAAGTGGTCATCTTTTGTCACGCTCAAGACTCCCCTCAGTCAGGTGCTTGACAACCTGGTAAAGCCTCAGCCCAGGGAGCGTTACCAGACAGCACGGGAAGTTTTGGACGCTATGCAGAAGTTGTCCATTCCTAACAAAGGTTCCAGCCCCATCCTACCCACCGTCACCCCTACTACTGTGTCGTTTGAAGGACAGTCGGCCAAGCAGATAGCCGGAGCGGCGGGTATTTCACTGCCCTCCTCTCCATCAGGGCAGTTCTCAAACACTTCCGCATTTGTGGAGAAATGCCGCCAGGAACTGGCCCGTTGTATTGGGCCTATCGCCAATGTTCTGATTGACGAAATCCTGGCCCAGTATCCTTACATTACGCCCACCGGATTTGTGGAAACCCTGACCTCCCATCTGTCCGATCCAGAGCAGGCGATCGCCTTCAAACGCCGAATCCAGATTCCCTCTGAGTTAGTGTCAGAAAGCCAATCACTCTCCAGCTCAAACTCACAAGCAGGCGTTCCCAGCGAACAAACAACGACATCAGGAAAGCAGCCCTCTGTTAACCAGGCCGTTCCCCAGACCCGTTCTTCACTGGATACTTCGTTCGTCGATTACTGTCGTCAGGAACTGATTCGCTGCATTGGGCCGATCGCCAATCTACTGATGGAAAGAGTCCTGACCAATAATCCCCAACTCGACCGTGAAACCCTGGTCGAGATTCTGTCAGTTCAGATTCCCAGCTCTAAACAGGCAGCAGAGTTTCGGCAGCGATTGAAGAACTTTGAGTTCGGATGAAGGCGACAGACGACAGGCAATAGGGTGAGGGGGTAGATGGGTGGGTGAGTGGAAGGATAGATGGGTAAAGGAAGAGATGGGCTATTCATCCACTCATTCAACCTCCCACCCATCCACTCCTTTCCCTTCTGACTCCCGACTCCTGACTCCTTTCTTCTTTCCTCTTTCCTTCTAAGTGCCCACTGATAATTCCTTCTTGACATAGCTCAGAAGTCCCTCACAGGCATCAAGCAACAGGTCAATGACCTGATTAAAACCCTCTGGACCTCCGTAATAGGGATCGGGGACTTCCTTCAGGCTGTGGCGAGTACAAAAATCACACATCAGACGAACCTTATCTTTGTACTTCCCTTCCGGATCTAAATAGCAAATATCGGAAAAATTATCCCGATCCATCGTCAGGATCAGGTCAAATGCCTCAAAGTCTGCCCTGGTAAATTGACGGGCACTTCCCCGCAAAATAATTCCCCGTTGCCTGGCTGCGGCTGCCATGCGACGATCAGGTGGGCTGCCAATGTGATAGCTGGAAGTTCCTGCAGAGTCACAAGCAATCTGCCCCTCTAGACCTTCCCGCTCAATCAGATGGTTCATGATATTCTCTGCGGCGGGTGATCGGCAGATATTACCAAGGCAGACAAATAGTAGCTTATAAGGCATTGCTGAGATAGCTATTCTACAGCCCTGGCAGGTTGAGGCCGCCAGTCAGTTCTTCCATCTTCTCCCGCATAGTAGCGGTGGACTTGTTATAGGCATCCTTCATAGCAGCCGTAACTAGGTCAGACACAACATCCGCACCTTCTCCCAGCACATCTGGCGAGATCGTTACCCGCAGGGGTTCCTGGTTGCCGCTGAGAACAACCTTGACCAGCCCACCACCGGACTCGCCTTCAATTTCCATTTGTTCCAGTTCTTCCTGAAGCCGTTTGGCCCCTTCCTGAACCTGCTGAGCTTTCTTAAAGGCTTCTGTCAGCTCTTTCATTTTGCCCAGACCGAAGCCAAATCCTTGTCCTTGTGACATAGCGTATACTGATGACGAGTTGGTTTAAGCAGTCAACTTTACTAATTATGACACCGCTGTTTCCAGCAAGGTCATTTTTCCCAAAATCAGAGAGAGTTTAACTTTTGTACTTCAAGTTCATGCCACCTGAAAGTCTCCTAGAATTTTGACTTCAGGCTCTAAGAGCAGGGACCAGCGCTGCTCTACCGATCGCTGAACATGGTGAATGAGTTGGAAGATGTCGCTGGCTGTAGCACCACCGCAGTTAAGGATGAAATTGGCATGGCGCTCTGCTACCTGGGCACCACCAATCCGATACCCCTTCAGCCCAGTTTGTTCGATCAACCAGCCCGCTTTGTATTCATTCGGGTTGCGGAAGACGCTGCCACAACTGGGTAGGTGGTAGGGCTGAGTGGCCCGCCGGTGATTGAGGTGGTTGGTGGTTTTTGCGGTAACAACAGCAGGATCAGCACCGGGTTGGAGTTGAAAAGTGGCCTGGGTCACAAGCCAGTCCTTTCCCTGCAAGATGGATGTGCGATAACGATACTGCAAATCCTGGGGAGTGAGGTTTTTAATAGTGCCATCGGGTAAAAGAACCTTGGCACTGACCAGGTAATCGGCAGTGCAACCGCCGTGGGCACCGGCGTTCATCACAACGGCTCCGCCAACTGTCCCCGGAATGCCCACTGACCACTCCAGTCCCTGCCAGCCGTGCTCGGCTGCCTGCCAGGCAAGACGGGGTAATGGTTCACCCGCACCAACCGTTACTTGGCCAGTTTCGGGGTCAAAGTGGGTTTGGCGCAGGCGACGGGTACCAATTACCAAACCGGGTAAGCCGCGATCGCTAATCAGCAGGTTAGAACCCGCCCCCAGCAGGGTCACCGGCAACCCCTCAGTTTGAGCCCATTCAAAGCTGGCCTGTAGTTCTTCCAAAGTACGAGGAGCCACATACCATTCGGCGGGCCCCCCTACCCGGAAAGAGGTCAGGGTTGCCAGGGGTACCAGGGAACGGATCAAACAATCAGTGCCAGGCAATCGAATCGATTGAACCTCTCGCTGGGTGTATTTGAGCGGTTCAAGGCTCAACCGGCCTACCCCAGAAATGGATATTTTAGGAGGATCGTATGAGAGAGTCATGGTGTGATATTGCTTTAACGCCCCCAACCAAACGCTGCTGGTGGTTTTATCATTTCATCAAGCCGCAAAATCGCATCAGGCCTGATTACACAAGCCTTGCGATGCCCCCTGTTCAAGGCACTGGTAAAACGCCATCAACTCAGGAATAAGCTGGTTGAGGTTTCCGGCTCCTAAAAAGAGAGCAATATCTCCCGGCATTAAAATTTCAACCAACTCTTGGCTAACCGATTTAAGTGAAGGCTGGTAATAAACCCTGGGGTGATGAGCAGCAAGCAGATCGGCAACTTGCTGACCGCTGATTGTGCCAGGATTGGTTTCGCCAGCACTGTAAATATCAGTCAGAACAACCACATCAGCGTCGTCGAAAGAGGTGGCAAATTCCGACAAAAAGGCCTCGGTACGGCTATAGCGATGGGGTTGGAAAACTGCAACCACTCGCCGCCGCAGTGGATTCCGCCATGCTTTTGCTTGCAGTCGAGCAGCGGCTAGCGTTGCGCGAATTTCGCTGGGGTGGTGAGCGTAGTCGTCTACAAACAGAATGCCATTATATTCACCCCGATGCTCAAATCGACGGCGGGCTCCTTCAAAGGTGGCGATCGCACGGGCGATCGTGGAAAAATCTAACTTCAAAAGGCGACCAACCGCAACCGCCGCCAGCGCATTACTCAGATTGTGTCGTCCCAGTAAGCGCACATCTAACCGACCCAGAATAACCCCACGCTCCCAGACTCTGGCCGTGCTTCCGTCTGGGCGGTAGGTAATGCAATCAACGGTGTAGTCGGCCCCTGAATGAATGTCCAGACTATAGGTGATGGCTGGATTCAGCTTATCCCTGACCGTTGGACAATCAATGCAGCCAATCAGGGTTTGGCAGCGTTGCGCAAAGGCTTTAAAGGTCTCCACCACCTCATCCAAGTCATGGTAGTGGTCAGGATGGTCCAGCTCGATATTGGTCACCACCCCCACTTCAGCCGCCAGTTTCACCAGTGAGCCATCCGACTCGTCCGCTTCGGCTACCAGAAAATCACCCCAACCCCAGCGGGCATTTCCTCCCCAGGCATTTACCTCACCCCCGACCACAATCGTGGGGTCTAGCTCTGCCTCAAGTAGCAGATAACCAATCAGGCTGCTGGTTGTAGTTTTTCCGTGGGTACCTGCAACAGCAATACTTCGATATTCCTGGATCAGCCCTGCCAGAACATCTGAACGATGAAAAATCGGGCAACCGAGTTCGCGAGCCGCTTGATATTCAGCATTAGCCGGGTGGATCGCTGTAGAACAAATAACTTGAGGTAAAGTTGAGGTCCAGTCTCTATGATTGAGCAACCGATTCCGCTTTGAGGCTTCCGGTTCTGCCGAAGGAGAGGCACTAACTGTGGCAGCCGTCAGAGCTTCATCGGTAGAACTGGAATTGGGTTTGAAAAACTCTAAATTACTTGGATCTTGATTCCAGAAAATATGGACACCCTCTTCCTGTAATCGTTGAGTGATATGACTCAACCGCAGGTCTGATCCAGACACAGGTAGCTTACGCTTTGCTAAAACGTAAGCCAGGGCTGACATTCCAATTCCACCAACACCAATAAAGTGGAACGGTCTGCCGGTAAAATCGACAGAGTTCAGCATTCTAGCTCCTTACACACCACACCACAGCAATATCTCGCGTTATCATATCAAGGATTACCTTTATGGGGATACAGGCTTCCAATAATTTGCCCAGTCAGGTTAGAAGTGCGACTTATGGCACTAGATTTTGACTTCCGTGAAAGTTATATCACTCCTTTCAACGTTTCTGTTGGGTTTCAGTGAATTTGATTGCTCTTTTGAGAGCATTCCATCCGAAATTTATTTAGACAATACCTGAGGAAGTGGTAAAAGGCTGACCTCGAAGAGCCTCATAAAGAATTGAATTCAGACCTTATACCCACATTTCCCGACAAATACCTGTATACTACACAAAAGTTTGTTTCTGCAAATCTAGATCTGGGTTGAATGGTACTGAAATAAGCTCAGAACTAAAGTTCTAGCTCAAAGCTAAAGTCAGTTGAAACTGACTAAAACGCAGATTCATTGGAGTTTAAACCTGTTAAAACGAGTTTCTGCTTTGAGCCTGAGATTTATCTCAAGGCTCTTAGGTCAGTGCCATTCAGATCTGGGTTAGACTCTGAGTCTCAAAGTTTCCAGGTTTGAAAGAACTGGAAAGAGCCTGGAGTGAGTCAATCTATCCTTTTAGTAGCAGTCACTAAGTCGTCATTACGAATGGTGTACAGTGTCAAAAATAGAAATAGATAAGATAAGGGAGTCAGGGGAATCGAGGGGTTTATTTTCAAGTCAGGACAGCCACGGGTGAGCGTTTTTAATGCGGAAGATCGCAATCTTTGGTGGCACTTTTAACCCCATTCACTGGGGGCATCTTTTAATTGCCGAAACAGCGCTGGATCAGGCAGCACTGGATCAGGTTATCTGGGTGCCGACGTTTCGCCCTCCCCATAAGCAGCAGTTATTGCCTGCGTTTGCCCAGCGGTTAGAGATGGTGCAATGTGCCATCGCCGACCATCCCGCTTTCAGCCTGTCTAGCATTGACATGGAGCAGAAGGGCGTTTCCTATGCGATCGAGACGCTCCAACGTTTGCAGGTTCTTCACCCCTCGGCTCAATGGTTCTGGATTCTGGGCAGTGACACCTTTCAGACCCTACCTAAGTGGTACAAAAGTCACCTATTGATCGATCAATGCACCTGGCTGGTCGCTCCCCGATGGAGCGGGAATTGCATCTCAGCAGAGGTAGAGAAACTCAGGGAAGCGGTTACGGCCCAATTGAACGCTACGCTGCGCTGGCAGTTATTGCAAATGCCTGCGATCGCCATCTCGTCCAGCCTAATTCGTCAATATCGGCTGGAAGGGCGTTCTATCCGCTATTTGGTGCCGGATCCAGTGAAAATTTATATTGAAAAGCATAAGCTGTACGCAAAATAAGTTAAAATACCTAGTTAAAGACTTTAACAATTTGGAACCCAGTGAAAGACTGAATCAGCTGGCTGGAGTCTAACTCCTGCCGAGTTTGAAACGTTGTCGTGGAGCCTGTTTGGGCTATGGCGCTCAATAGATAAGTTGTTGCACTGGGATCCACACAGTCTTATGATCGGTTTTGACTATCGGGTAAGTATTTAGCAGACAGAGGGCAAGACGCAGTGATTAGAGTAGCAATTAACGGCTTTGGACGTATCGGACGTAACTTCATGCGTTGCTGGCTGACTAGGGAAAATAGCCAGTTTCAAGTGGTCGCTATCAATGACACCTCTGACCCTAAAACAAATGCCCATCTATTGAAATATGACTCAATGATTGGCAGGTTTGAGGGTGATGTCAGCGCTGACGAAAATACAATTACTGTTAACGGTCACACTGTTAAGTGTACGTCTGATCGCAATCCTGAGAATTTGCCCTGGAAGGAATGGGAAATCGATCTGGTCATCGAGTCAACGGGTGTATTCGTCAGTAAAGAAGGGGCTTCCAAGCATATTACTGCAGGTGCCAAAAAGGTTTTGATTACCGCACCTGGTAAGGGGGATGATGGCACGTTTGTCGTTGGCGTGAACCACCATCAGTACGACCACCACAAGCACAACATCATCAGCAATGCAAGCTGTACAACCAATTGTCTTGCCCCGATCGCCAAAGTGCTGCACGAAAACTTTGGTATTATTAAGGGCACAATGACCACCACCCATAGCTACACAGGTGACCAGCGCCTGTTGGATGCCAGCCACCGTGACCTGCGTCGGGCCCGTGCCGCTGCCATGAATATTGTGCCAACTTCAACCGGTGCTGCCAAGGCTGTGGCACTGGTGCTACCCGAACTGGCAGGCAAGCTAAACGGAATTGCCCTGCGGGTTCCAACGCCTAATGTTTCCATCGTGGACCTGGTAGTTCAGGTAGAAAAAAGCACCATTGCTGAACAGGTGAATGAAGTGTTGAAGAACGCCTCAGAAGGTGAAATGAAAGGCATTCTGAAGTACTGCGACTTGCCACTGGTTTCCACCGATCATGCTGGAACTGACGAGTCTTCTATTGTGGATGCGGCACTGACTATGGTGATGGGCGGTGATATGGTGAAGGTTGTTGCCTGGTATGACAACGAGTGGGGCTACAGTCAGCGTGTAGTAGACCTGGCTGAAACCGTTGCGCAAAAGTGGGTTGCTTAGCGCAGACTAGCAGAAATAGCTAGCCAACTTCAGGTGAATGAGTAGATGGGTGGATGGGTGAATGGGCACTCGTTACACCCATCTCTGCTTTTTTCTTAAAAAATATAAACTCCTCCGGTTGGATCGATGTTCAATGAGCGATGTCCAGTTGTACCGGCTGGGTAAACTTCAACAATTGACATATTGTTTTTGGAGTCGGTTGTTACGACGTACCTGATGGCGGTGCGATCGCGAATAGGGCTGATGGTCAGGTAAGCGGGGAGCCGAATGCCGCTGAGTTGAGTGCTCTGTCCCGGAGCAAGCCGTCTGAAACCTGTTTGAGTCGTCACAATAAACTCCACCGGCTCAGTATTCTTATTCACAATCTTGATCTGAACGGCTTTTGCTGGATCGATCCTCGCTACTGGTTGAAAGGGACCACCCCGATAGGTTGAAGCGGGTGGGTTTTGAGCTGGGGCAGGGATTGCCAGTCCACCCATTGCCAACAGGCTCACAACGACCATTGCTGCCTTACCCGATAATTTCCATTTCATAATTCGCCTCGCTAACAATCAGGTAACCAGCTTGATTCTACAGCAGCCACTGGAGGCGTTAGAGGTTGTTTGAAACATATATAGCGAGCCTATCTGGATTGTGGAAAGGGATTCCGCTGGAATCCCTTTTCACGAAGCCCCTTCCTTTCACAAATCATTTGAGACTGCTATAGCGTCTCTACTTGAGTCGCCAATGTGACTTCTGTCACCCAAACCTTTCTTGACCCGTCACCTATTGCCCTTTGGATCGGTCACTCAAACCGTCTTAAAGAATCACGATTCTGGCTACCCCTTTGTCACCGGAGTAATCGTTGAATCCGTTGATATTAGAACTATCGAGTTCCACAACTAACGATGCCTCCTGTAAACCTTCTTCCCTCCGCAATTTCTGAACTGTTCGCCCAGGCAAGCGTCACTGGCAAAATCACTCTGGCTGACCGTTATGGGCTGATGGCAGCCATGTTTTCAGAAACGTTGAGTGAAGAGGAGCGAAATTGTATTGATCGACTGTTTCATGCGTTGCGTAAAGGGCGCGTGCGAGTTGTCGATGAACTCTCAACGCTTTTATAGATGGAATACCTGATTGTGTATGCAGCTTGTTGAAATTGTTCAAAGGGTGCTTGAAACGGGTGAATTACCCATGAACCTGGAGCGGCAAATGCAAAAACTTTTGCAGCAACAAGAATTTAGTGAAGAAGAAATGGCTGCGATCGATCAATTGATTGAAGCCATTAACTGTGGTTCAATTCGCTCAGTACCTGACAAAAAACTCAGGCAATCCCAAAAACTCTCCTCCCTACTCTCCCCATACCCACTCCCCAGCCCAACCTCTCACTCCGACTAATCCCCCACTACTCCTCTCCCCTTTGCCCAAATTTCATGAGCTTTTTGGGGACTTTCCCCCTCAGTTGAAGAGTATATAAAGTTCTGCCTTAGAAGTCGTCGTCCGGTTGGAGATTATTGTTTGATACAGGTGAACACTATGTCATAGTGCCGCTTTTTGTGCCGATTTCTATCTAGAACCCACCCAAACTATGCAAACGGTTGCTGAATCTCCAGTTCTTTCAAATCAGGAACACCAACCGGCGATCGCCATTTCAGCCACCTTCACCGCCGAACCTATTGAAGAATCGCTCGCTTTCTGGTTAAAGGAACTGGATCTGCCGCTGTCCATTCGGATCGCGCCCTACAACCAGGTTTTTCAAGAACTGCTGAATCCCACCAGTTTGCTATCGCAAAACCATCAGGGAGTGAATGTAATCCTGCTGCGATTTGAAGACTGGCGGCGCGACCAGGAAGCTGAGGATGAAGCAGTTCTGATGGATAAAGTCGAGCAGAATTTGCAAGATCTGATCGCTGCTATCCAAACTACAGTTACCAATTCTTCGACTCCCCATATCCTGTGTTTGTGTCCTGATTCGCCTGCTGACCTCGCTGCCCCTGGGTGGACTCAGTTCTGCCAGCGTTTGGAAGCGCAGATGACTACCCAACTGGCGCGGATCAATGGTTTGTATCTGGTCACTTCCAAAGACTTTGCCCTTTATCCTGTTGAGGATTACTACGATCCCCAGCGGGACAAGTTAGGGCACATCCCTTTCACTCCTTTATTTTTCACGGCTCTCAGCACCGTCCTGGCCCGCAAAATCTACACGATTAAAAGTGCTCCCCACAAAGTCATTGTGCTTGACTGTGACAATACCCTCTGGAAAGGAGTTGTGGGAGAGGACGGAGTCATGGGTATTCAGATTCCACCCGCCTGGAGAACTCTGCAAGAATTTATGGTGGCTCAACAACAGGCTGGAATGCTGCTCTGCCTGTGCAGCAAGAACGTGGAACAAGATGTCCTAGAGGTTTTTCAGCAGCGTTCAGAGATGCCGCTAAAGCTGGAGCATATTGTTTCCTGGCGGATCAACTGGTTGCCCAAGTCTGAAAATATTCGTTCACTGGCCCAGGAGCTGAACCTGGGATTGGATAGCTTCATTTTTATGGATGATAATCCGGTAGAATGCGCTGAGGTGCGGGCAAGCTGCCCAGAGGTCCTGACGCTTCAGCTACCCGGTGAGTCTGATATCCCCCGGTTTTTACAGCACGTTTGGGCGTTTGACCACTTGAAGGTGACGGAGGAAGATCGGCAGCGGACAACCCTATACAAGCAAAATATTGAACGCAATCGCTTCCAACAGGAAGCGTTGACGATTGAAGATTTTCTGGCTGGGCTGGAGTTGAAGATCGAAATCTCGGAGCCATCTCCAGACCAGATCCAGCGAGTGGCGCAGTTGACCCAGCGCACCAACCAGTTCAATTTCACCACCATCCGGCGCTCGGAAAGCGAAATTCAGCAACTGGCTCAAGCCGGACTGGAGTGTCGCTGTGTCGAGGTCCGCGATCGCTTTGGAGACTACGGCTTGGTGGGCGTCATGATCTTTGGCAAAGACGACACAGCTTTGAACATTGACACGTTTCTGTTGAGCTGCCGGGTTTTGGGGCGGGGCGTTGAACATGCCATGCTCATCCATCTGGCTAAAATTGCCCAACAGCAGGGGCTATCGTTGGTCCATGCTCCATTTATTCCAACTAAAAAGAACCTGCCCGCTCTCAATTTTCTGGAAAGTGTCGCAGCGGATTACAAGCAGGAAACCGAAACAGGTTTTACCTTCAGCCTGCCAGCCGATGTGGCAGCAGCGGTTGCCTATTCACCCAATGCGAGCGGGGTAGAGCCAACGACTGAAAGACCAAAGCAGACCGTGATCACTCCCTCAGCAGCAAAGTCCCAGGTGAGCAAGTCAGAGCGCTTTACACGGATTGCAAACGACCTGTTTACACCCACTCAAGTCCTGGCACAATCCCAGTCCCAATGGCACAATGCCCGTCCCTCACTCGCCCAACCCTTCGTCGCGCCCCGCACTGAGACTGAGCGATCGCTCGCAACTATCTGGTCAGAACTGCTCCACATCGACCCTGTTGGTGTTCAAGACAACTACTTCGACCTCGGTGGCACGTCTCTCCTATCAGTCGAACTATTCGTCCGAATTGAAAAGCAATTTGGCAAAAAATTTCCCCTCACCACATTGCTCGAGGCTCCCACCATTGAGCAACTGGCAAAGCTGATTACAGATACATCCAGCCCCCGCGATTCCCTGGTATTAATTCGGGATGGGGGTTCAAAGCCTCCCCTATTTCTGGTTCACGACGGGGACGGCGAAACCATGCTCTATCGCAACCTAGCCTATCGCCTGGATCCAGCCCATAAAGTTTACGGGATCCAACCCTACGCCCTGGAAAGTTGCCCCATCCTGCATACGCGCATTCCAGAAATGGCCGCCTACTACATTCAAAGAATCCGCAGCATTCAGCCCAAAGGCCCTTACCTGTTGGGGGGAATGTGCGCTGGGGGAGTGATCGCCTTTGAAATGGCCCGTCAGTTGCAATCCCAGGGAGAAGCCGTTGGCATGGTGGCTTTAATTGACGCCGCAGATGTGGAAGCACCGAAGCAAGTTGGCCGGATTACCAGCCATCGATTGAAACGATTCTCTTCCATCTTGGCGCAGGAACAAAAAGCCAACCCTGTGATTAAATTCCTCAGCATCTTGCATAAAGTTGGACAGAAGGTGACGAACCTGCTGACCTATGAAGTTCAATCCAGGGCAACCAGAGCCTGGAATCAGTTCCGAATGCAACAGTTTAGAGCGTGTTTAGATAAGGGGATTCCCATTCCTTCCTACCTCCACAATCTTTCGGTGCGAACGGTCTATACCTTTGCTGAAACCGACTACGTTCCTGAGAGCCTGTATCAGGGAGATGTACTCTTACTGAGGGCAACCGTTGGAGAGGGGACGGACGAACCCTGGATCGAGGTTTACAGCGATCCTCTCTTTGGCTGGCAGAAACGAATTACTGGAACCGTTTGCGTCTATGACATTCCAGGTGGGCACTCCAGTATGCTGCAAGAGCCTAATGTGAGGGTGATGGCTGAAGTCATGCAAGCCTACCTTGACCGTGCCTTAGCCCATCAATCTTTAGATTCGCCAGTGCTGGTGTGATTCAAGAGGTATCGCAAATCCAAAATACAAGAATTGGTATGAGGGGGAGGTGCGGCAGTGCTCCCAGCCAGGGGTTCCCCCCCTGCACCCCGTCCTAACCACAATGACTACCGCTATAT